>PWNY01000218.1 GCA_003557805.1 Bacteroidales bacterium
ACAATTCCCTGCCCTTACGGTCTTTCAGCCACTTCTGGGCCGGCTGATATACTGGGAAATGGTCATGAAGAGTGTAGTTTTCTTATTTTTAATGCTTCAAACTTACCAAAAAATCCGGAAAAAACCGGAAAATCCTGCGCGGCAACCCTCTTTCGGGGCAGCTTAAAAAATAGTCAACCACAAAAACAATAAAGTCCGCAACAGAGGCAACTCAAGGTAGGTCAATGTAGAAGACCAGCCCACTGGATGTAGTGTCAGGGTTTGCCTTGGAATCGCTAATGGAAGCATTGGGCTCAAGGTGTGTGCGTTGTTCAAGAACCCTGTTCAACTTGTTGCGGCTTTTGTTTTGGGCTTCCCACAGCCTCCGGTATTTTGGACTGAGTCTTTCCAGGAAGGAATCGGGATATTCAATTGGCTCCGGGGGAACTTGCTGAAACATCGGGTGTCTTTCATTCCATTCTTCTATGATTTGTTCCGCGCTTATTGGGGGTGGAGGCTGGTTAATCCCGTAATGGCTTTTTATGAGGCCGATGCTAACGGCTGCCAGGATAAGAAATGCATCCTTCACGAGTTGTTGACAATAGTGGTCGTCCATGATAAGAGCAGGCAAGTTGGTGAAACAAGTGATTTCTCAAGCCTGGGAAATCGATTAACTATTATTAAACAACGGACTATATCGCAATTATATTATACGAAGCGCACATGATGGCGCCAAAAGTTCAGTGCTTGTGTTACCTCGTCTGGGGTTTAAAATTAGCTGGAACAGGGCTTGACCTGTCCGAAGTTTGAGGTAACAAATGACGATGACGTTGAATAAGAGCGCCTTTGTAACCCTAATCATCCTTAGTGGGCAATAGATCTCTAACGCATCGCACAGATAAACCAGCTGAACGGCTATGAGTATAGGTGCCGGTATATGAATCCTCTATGTTTAAGAGCCATGAGGTGTCAGTGTTCACATTCTCAGTAGAAGACCAATAGGAGCCTCTGGACACCACATAGTCGACATCACCCCTTATGCCACTGCGTTGACCAGCCACCGTCCACTTGAGGGGAGAATTGAAAGCCCCGGCGACGGTATTACTTGACTCCCAGCTATCTTTTTCCGTATGTAGCTCAGACCTGGTGGGTACACGCCAGCCGGGAGGGCATGGGTTGTTGATGCCATCTTCTCCCTGCCACAGCGCATTGTTCTGCGGTGAACGCCAATCCCAGTTTGGTTTCTTTAGTGCTATATGTGCAACTCGGTTCTTACTGCACTATCGGGTGGTTTGGGTTATCATGCAACAGATAATTTTTAAAATCGACCGCCAAATTTATCCTGTTCAGTGCAAAGCATATTTAGCAGGAGATGTAATAGTTAAAACAAATCAACGTTTCAAATAACCAGATTAATCGATATCCCTAAAACACCGGACACTAAAGCCGAGAGCCTTACTGCCGCCGTACCGATCCACACTTCCGTTGCTACTGTAAATGCTTCTGCTCCACGCAGATGTACTGCTGTATCCTGTAGCACTCCACCAGCCTCCGTAGCCGCCAACACCGCCGAAATTTCCACCTGACCAACGGTGGCCGCAGGGAAGAGCAGAAAATCCAAACTCATCGAATCCGGAGTGTGTGTCATGTGAGTTCCAGCGAGGATGCTCCGAAGTATCGCAATCGCCACCATCGGGATGACCAACCTGACGGCAAGATTTCAAGGCATTGCCGGCACCGTTGGGATTTTCCAACTCATTGGGAAAACCCCCGCTGACAACATAATTAACCAACGCTGTCCAGTCTGCATCGCTGGGTACTGACCATCCTTGTGGGCATAGCCCTCTGGAATCATCAACTGCATACCAATTGTAAAGCTTCCCATAGGCTTGCAGCATATCATCATCGTTGTTATAAATCGCATAAGCGCCTTCTGTGGTGCTTTCCCATTCAGCATTACTCAAGCCCGTGGATATAACATCCTCATTGTTATACCTGGTAACCCGAAGGTTCTCTGCCATCCACTCCTGGTTGCCGATGATCACGGTTGGATACACGTGTCCATCAATGTCGGTTACAGTGCCCGGTTCGGGATCACCAATTTCGAGAGCTTCTTCTAACGATTCAATACGTGCTAAGAGTTCTTCAAGCCCGGAAAATGATTCTGCATATAATGCATAAGGCACACTGTGAAATTTTGTAACCCCTGTAATTGTATAATCCGTTCCGCCCATTGGGTCTGCCTCCGTTTTGAGAAAGTATGGCCCGGCTGACCAGTCAATCTCTGCAAACTGCCCTTCTGATGCATTACCTTCTCCGATAATATAAGAAATGAGCCCATTTGAATTACTCATTGGATAATGGGTTTCAACATAAACGTCCACACCATCGGCGCTTCCTTGCAATATACTGACTTGTATCCCTATTGTTGAATTGGCAAATAGCAGATGTGTTATTAAATCAGGATGTACGGATTATTCGGAAAAACCAAGAGTAGCCAGAATATTATTCTGGTCAATTAGTATTTGTTTGTGACTGGGTGCCTTGTTTAAAAGCAAGGACACCTTGGTATCATTCGAGTTCTGTCATCTCGATCCAATAACCACGTAAGGCTGATTTCATGAACACTATGTCGTACATCAGTAAACCCCGAAAACGAATGATCGTAACTATAGCCAATTTGTATTCTCTCCATTTTGAGACCGAGCAAAAAAACCAATGTATTTGAATTAGATAAGTCTTGTCGAAGCCAAGCTCCTGTAACTACCCTATCTAGTCCGACATAAGCACCGTAATTAATACGGATAAAAGGGTCCTGTATCTGAAAGATGATGTTTGGCGAAATATAATAGTTTGATGATTGAGTATATATCCGCCCTGGAGAGTCTAAATTAAAATACATTCCGACATGCAATGTATGTTTAAGCATTAGCCTATGATCATTTTCAAATAACCCAATAGTTGGTTGATTGAGGTGATGAAATGCAAGTCCTCCATAAAAACGGTCATTATATATCAGCAAGCCAGTTGCAAAATCAAGTGCATGTTTCCAATCCTGGCTTGGAGGAGCTTGGCCTGGTGCAGCAAATATCAACCTCGACCAGCGAATATCCCTTCTATAATATCCCGCCTGTGCACCAAAATTGACAAACCAATCTCTGTTTAGCTGAAGATGATAAGCATAAGTAAGCCCTAAAGTGTTGCCCCATAGCATATTCCCAATGTAATCGCTGGTTGCAAAAAACCCCACCCCGCCGTAGAGTGCCGGAATCATTGAATCAAAACTGAAATTAAAAGTACTTATGTTGTTAACATCTGGAAGAGGATGGCTACGAACATTCATGACAGTCCGATGGCCGTTATGCGAACCGGTAAAGGCTGGATTTAGGTAAATTGGGGCTGCATAAAACTGCGAAAAGATGGGGTCTTGTGCATAACAAAAACTTGCGTTGAAAAGCAAAAAACAAACCAATATTGGCATGCCAAACAACTTTATTCGTTTTTTATAAATAAAGGAGCTTTTATTAAGTAATGTTGTCATTTCTGTAATTTTCATGGAATAACTATCTTATTAACATAACAATTCCTGTGTGCTCATGCCGTGTACCGTCATAATACACATAATTTACTTTGTAAACATATCCACCTGCCGGAGCTTTATTCCCGTTATAATTGCCATCCCAACCTACATCTAAGTCAGTTGATTGAAAAATTTTGTTGCCCCATCTGTTGAATATCTTCATTGAATATTCTTGAACCTCAAACTCAAATACTGGCTTAAAGGTTTGATTGGCTTGAATGTTGCTTGCAGGCATAAATGCATTTGGCATGATTGATGGTTGTGGTGGCTGTGGAACCGCCTTTAGCAATGTCAATAAAGCCCAAATAGTGCTAAGAGTTTCAAACTGTATAGGAAATCCACCCTGATCCCATGCCCCTGATGGTTTTTGGTTTTCGACAATAACAGTACTTACATCATCATACCAGTCAATTCTGGCCCCTTCCACGGTAATCTCATGAATGTTTAAGGCAATAAAGCCTTTCATAATCGTTACTGTTGCAATGTATGAAGGCAAAACTTCAGGTGGAAGACCTCGCCAACCCAAGTCAAATTCTCCACCAGTTAACCCACTGGTTGGAGAATACCAGTGTCTTTCAAGAAACCCTATTGAACGAAGCACCCTTAAGGATGTATTCTCCTCACCAACAAGGTACATCATGTAAAGCAAATGTCCTACCTTATGAACATTGATCCAATCACTGTAGGGGGGTATTGCAGCAGATGAATAACCGGCACCTCCATAGTCCCAACTTTCCGGATTATCCGTTTGCTGCATTATGTCTATGCTGGCATTAATGTTTTCTACCAAAGACTCTGGTAACTCAATTGACAAACGTTCAAAAGCATAACCCAAGCCCAACGTTACCCAACCGGTGATTGAAAGATCGCCATTGTCAATATAGGGTCTGTAATACCAAGCACCAATACCAGGACCTGACCTAATCTGGGCGTAATCTAAATAGTTAACAATGCGTTGTGCAGTTTCTCTGTATGTCAACCCGTTAAGGCTACTATTATTTGTATTAATTGGTTGATTTGTTTTTCCGCTCATAGCAATTGCCATTAAGACGGTACCCGGAACATAATTGCAGGCACCCTCTAATTCAGAAGATCCAAACCAAATGTGTTCATTTTCCGGATCATGATATGCTTGCGAAAGAATATAGTATAATCCTTCATTTATATTGTGGTAGTATTCATAGTTCATTGAATTTGGCCTCATCCCTATCTCTTCTGCGTAATGCCCAAGCACTGCAACACCTAATCCAGTAGTACCTACGGGTGCATAAGCAGTCCATGAACCATCGTTCTCTTGCTGGTTAACAAGCCAAGAAACACCCAATCTTAGTGCCTCACTTATTTGTTCAGGCGTTGCAGCGTTAGAAATTCGGTTCGTGTGCATGAAACAATATGTCAGGCATAAACATAAGCATATCCTGCTTAGGAAAACACTACTTAAATAGTGATATTTTTGAAAACCTTTACGGTTAAAACAAAAAATATAAGAATCTACATTATTCATTTTCGTCGTTTTGGTTAGTTGAGTCAGATTTATGCAATCGAAAGTATTTATAGCAGATACATGCTGTATTTTGTATATATGGTTGCTAATTTATGAAAACAATTCGATCTATCTTAAAAATATTGCCAATTTAACATTTATATTTGTTCATGCCTCTGTCAATTTCCTCTACAATCTTAGTTTGATCCTCACATCCAAAGCACCACTCAGTATAAACACCAGGGTCACCACTGAACGGTTCACCCGAGTTCACGTTGACCCATTCAAGCCTTGCAACCTGGTCTGAGCCGCAATTTTTACAAATCTGTATGTAGTTCATAGCTTAAAGTTTTACGGGTATAACATCATTACTTTCAAATCCATTTAATGACCGGTAGTGCACTGCTTCAGCAACATGTTCGGTCTTAATCTTTACCGAACCATCTAATCTGGCGATACCGCCCGACATTAGAATAATCATGTTGTAATCGTGAAGCGCTAGGTCCAACTTCTCCCAGGCTGTTTTTATCAGTAGCCTGACTGTATTGACATTCTCAAACTCCTTTGGAAGGGGTTTTTCGATAATCAGGTCTATGTGCCTGAGAATATCCTCCTTGTCAATTTGATTACCTGTGTTAACAACATCACTGAACTCTGGCCGGTGAATAAGGCACTGCACATCGCAGATGTTTGACTCCACGAAAAACAAGATGGTCTCGTGTCCTGAGAGCTTTGATGCCTTTGAAGTGGGTTGTCAAAAATTTATTCAATACCAAGCCCAGCGCCAATCTGGGGAAGATTGTTGGCTTGCACTTGTATGCCGGCAGCAGATGCCTGTGGCTGGAATGCCAATGCAACATACACCGGCATCCCCTGGCAACTTAATTCTCACCGAAGTCCCGTAAAAATCACTATCTTTGGCTATCAACTTCAAAAAGCCCCAGCCATGAAAAAACTCGCTATCGGTGTTGACGATTTTAAGAAACTACGTGAGTATGATGCCTATTTTATAGATAAATCGCTGTTTTTAGAGGAGATCATCGAAGAACCGAAGGAGGTGCTGCTGTTTCCCCGCCCGCGGCGCTTCGGAAAGACCCTCAACATGAGCATGATGCACTACTTCTTCACCAACGAAAACCCCGAAGAGAACCGCAAACTGTTCAAGGGGCTGGCCATTACACAGCGCCCGGCATGGGAGCAACACCAGGGGAAGTATCCGTTAATCTCGCTGAGTTTAAAGTCATGCAAAGGAAATAGTTATGAAATGGTTTACAAAGGACTTGTCAGGCTGATCGCAGAAGAATTCAAAAAACATGAACATATTCTTACGAAAGATATCTTCAAACCAACGGAGGCAGATAACTATCAGCGTATTTGCAATGAAGACACAGACGAAGCACTCATTGGGTCATCTGTTCTGTTTTTATCAAATTGCTTGTATAGACATTATCAGCAAAAAGTGATCATCCTGATTGATGAATACGACACCCCCATCCACGAGGCATATCTCAACGGTTTTTACAAACAAGCCGTTGAATTTATGCGGATACTGCTTGGCAATGCCCTCAAAGGCAATGCCAGCCTGCAAAAAGGTGTGCTTACCGGCATACTCCGCGTTTCAAAAGAATCAATGTTCAGCGATTTGAATAATGTGAAAGTGTATTCGGTATTGGCCGAACAGTTCAATACCCATTTTGGGTTTACACAGCCGGAAGTAGATCAGATGCTCCTTGATTTCGGCATGGATGCGTTCAATGCGCAGGTAAAAGAGTGGTACAACGGCTATTATTTTGGCAATGTGGATGTTTACAACCCGTGGTCATTGCTGAACTTTGTGGATTCCGGCGGCAGGTTTCAGCCTTACTGGCTCGGCACCAGCGCCAATGAATTGGTGCACACCCTTATCAGGGATTCTGACAAGGCGGTAAAAAAAGACATTGAGGATGCGCTTAACAACAGACCCGTGTATTCAGCCATCCCAGAGAATATATCTTTCAAGCACCTGCAAACCAGCCGCGAAATCATTTTGTCTTTCTTTGTTCAAACCGGCTACCTGAAAGCCCGTTATCGCCAGATGGATAAAAGCCGGCTGATCTACGAATTGTCTATCCCAAATGAAGAACTCAAACTGATTTACATAGAAACTATTAACATATGGTTTGATGAACATATCGGCAGCAATGAACTGGATGAAATGCTTAAAGCCCTGATATCAGGCGATATTGAGTTGTTTGAGGATATCCTGGGCATGTTTGCTGTCAGCTACCTTTCTTATTTCCAAACCTCAAAAGACCATATCGAAAAGGTGTATCACGCTTTTGTGCTGGGTATGCTTATCACTTTGAAAGACAGTTACCACATTGAGTCGGAGAAAGAATCGGGGCATGGCCGGGTTGATATCCTGATGACGCCAAAGAACAAGTCGCAGCCTGCCATCATTATGGAGATGAAGGTGATTCGTCCGCGCGAGACCGTAGAAACCGCACTGGATGCGGCGCTGAAACAGATCGAAGACCGCAACTATGAAGCCGCGTTGCGCCAGCAGGGTTGCACCAACATCATGAAGCTGGCGGTTACTTTTGATGGGAAGCGGGTGTGGGCCAGGTTGAGTGAAAAGTGAAAAGTGAAAAGTGAAAAGCTTGCGATAGCAACTTCCTTCCGGGTTAAACTGCCGGATCATGCACTCCGCGCATGTTAGTTATCCCTGACGCAACGCACACTCATGCCGCGCGCACGGTAGAAGCTGTTCATGCCGGCATTGCCATCGAGGAAGCTGAGGTACCTGGCAACGGTACCACTAACCGAAGAACTCCACACGCCGCCGCGGCTGCCCACATCGCTGAGCGCGCCACTTTCGAGGCGGCCGCCGCCAACGG
>PWNY01000342.1 GCA_003557805.1 Bacteroidales bacterium
CACGGATCCGGTGACTGCATCACAGACAGGTACCGGAAAATATATTTACGGCTTTCTGATCGGTGTTATCACCATCCTGATAAGGGTGGTCAACCCCGCATACCCCGAAGGAATGATGCTTGCTATATTGTTCATGAACGTTTTCGCACCTCTGATAGACCATTATGTTGTTGCAGCAAACATTAAAAGGCGTCTGCGCAGGGTAGGTGCAAAGGCCTGAAAGAATTGCCGGATTATGAATGAAGGACAAAAAACCTGAAAAACCATAAAGAGATGACAAACCGATATGTGTTCCTATACGCCTCTGTGATGGTGATAATTGTGGCAGTGGTTCTTTCCGGGGCTGCCACCCTGTTACGGCCGAGGCAGGAACGTAATATGCGAATGGAAAAGATGCAGAATATCCTGGCGGCAATAGATATTCCTGCTGCAAGGGGGGAGGCAGAAGAGCTGTTCGCCAGATATGTCACTACTGCCAAGGTCGTCAATTACCAGGGTGAAGAGGTAGAGGGTGATGCCTTTGAAATTGACCTGCAGGAAGAGAACCGCAAGCAGTTGGAAGACCGCAACCTCCCTGTATTTATTGCAGAGGTGGAAGATGATACATTTTATATTGTAGCGGTCAGGGGAGCCGGCCTTTGGGGCCCTATCTGGGGATATATCGGTCTGGAGTCTGACCTGAGGACGATCATATCCGCGAACTTTGATCATGCAAGCGAGACCCCGGGGCTCGGGGCTGAGATCTCTGACAGGGGGTTTGAAGAGCAGTTTGCGGGCAAGAGAATATTTGACGACGAGGGCAACTTCCGGCCGATAAGGGTCGTAAAGGGTGGTGCGCCCGAAGGGGACCCTCACGCAGTGGATGCCATAAGCGGGGGCACAATAACCTCCAACGGTGTTGAAGATATGATACGAAACGGCCTGGAGGCTTACAGGCCCTATTTTGAAAAAATCAAATCATCATGAGCGATACAAACAAGGAAGGCAGCAAAGAGGCCCTGTTTTCACCAAAGAACAGGAAGCTACTTACAAATCCTCTGAGCAAGGATAACCCCATCAGTGTTCAGGTACTTGGTATCTGTTCCGTACTGGCCATCACCGTGCAGTTGCGCGCATCCCTTGTGATGGCAATTTCGGTGGTAGCGGTGATGGGGTTTGCAAATGTCATAATCTCACTGCTGCGCAAGACCATTCCCCCAAGGATCAGGATAATCGTGCAGCTTACAGTGATAGCTTCACTGGTGATACTTGTCGACCAGGTGCTCAAGGCATATGTCTATGATGTAAGCAGGCAGCTTTCGGTATTCGTGGGGCTTATTATAACCAACTGTATCATCATGGGCAGGCTGGAGGGGTTTGCACTGCACAATAAACCATGGCCATCTTTTCTCGATGGTATCGGGAATGCAGCAGGATACGGATGGGTGTTGCTTACAGTGGGCTTTTTCCGTGAACTCCTGGGATCCGGGACGCTCATGGGTTACCAGGTAATACCCAATGTATTGTATGACCTGGGGTATGAGAACAACGGTTTTATGATACTGCCTCCAATGGCCCTGATAACTGTCGGGGTGATAATCTGGGTGCAAAGGCACAGGGACCGTGACCTGGTGGATATCAGTTAGCAATTTTGATTGAACGCAAAAGAGATAAACAATATGGAAGAATTAACCAGTATATTCGTAAGGTCGGTCTTTATAGACAACATGGTTTTTGCCTATTTCCTGGGTATGTGCTCCTACCTTGCGGTTTCCCGGACGGTAAACACCAGCGTGGGGCTTGGTTTTGCGGTGATATTCGTGCTTGGCATAACGGTACCGATCAACTACCTGCTTGAGAACTTCGTCCTTGCAAAGGGCGCGCTCAGCTGGCTTGGGCCCCAGTTTGCCGATGTCGACCTGAGCTTTCTGACATTTATCATGTTCATTGCAATCATAGCCGCAATGGTACAGCTGGTAGAGATGATAATCGAGAAGTTCAGCCCGACGCTTTACAGCTCACTCGGGATATTCCTCCCCCTGATCGCGGTAAATTGTGCGATACTTGGGGGCTCCCTCTTTATGCAGGAGAGGAACTATGCAAACCTGGCAGAGGCTACGGCATTTGGCCTTGGCAGCGGGGTAGGCTGGTTTTTGGCAATTGTCGGAATCGCTGCAATACGGGAAAAGATAAGGTATTCTGCAGTACCGGCACCGCTGAGGGGCCTGGGCATTACCTTTATAATAACGGGCCTTATGGGTATTGCCTTTATGAGCTTTATGGGCATTGAGTTATAGAAATTAAACAGAAAATTCAGTATCATGATATTGTTAGAAGTAAGCAACTTCTGGGTCATCGCCTTAAGCGTGATAATGTTCCTTGTGGTAATGCTGCTGCTGGTTGCACTACTGCTGTATGCAAGGGCCAAACTTGTGCCCAGCGGGCCTGTAAAGATCAATATTAATGATGAAAAGGAGCTGGAGGTGAATGCCGGCGACACTTTGCTTACCACGCTTTCAAGGGAGTCAATTTACCTTCCCAGTGCATGCGGGGGGGGAGGAACATGTGCACAGTGCAAGTGCCAGGTGCTTGACGGGGCCGGTGATATACTGCCAACCGAGGTTGGATATTTTACCCGTAAGGAGATACAACAGAAGTGGAGGCTGAGCTGCCAGGTGAAGGTAAAGCAGGATATGGATATCATGGTGCCCAAGGAGATATTCGGTATCAAGAAATGGGAGTGCGAGGTGGTGTCTAACCGCAATGTGGCCACCTTTATCAAGGAGTTTGTAGTGAAATTGCCCGAAGGGGAAAACCTGGACTTCAAATCGGGTGGTTATATACAGGTAGATGTACCGCCGGTTGAGGTCTCTTTCAGGGATATGGAGGTGGAAAAGGAGTTCAGGGAAGACTGGGACAAGCTCAATATGTGGGACCTGAAGATGGTGAACCCAGAGACTGTGTTCAGGGCATACTCAATGGCCAACCACCCCGCCGAGGGCAATATCATAAAACTCAACGTCCGTATCGCAACACCCCCGTGGGACAAGAAGAAAAACCGCTTCATGAACGTTAATCCGGGAATATGCTCCTCTTACATATTCTCATTAAAACCCGGCGACAAGGTTACCATATCGGGGCCCTACGGTGATTTCTTCATAAAGGATACCGGTCGTGAAATGGTCTATATAGGCGGTGGTGCCGGAATGGCACCGCTCAGGTCGCATATATTCCATCTTTTCCATACCCTTAAGACCGACCGCAAGGTCTCATACTGGTACGGTGCACGTTCAAAAAGGGAGATATTCTACGAGGAGGAGTTCAGGAAGATAGAGAAGGAGTTCCCCAACTTCAGTTTCAATATTGCCCTTTCAGAACCCCTGCCCGAGGACAAATGGGACGGCTACACCGGGTTTATTCACCAGGTGGTGCTTGATAATTACCTAAGCAAGCACCCCGAACCAGAAGAGCTTGAATACTATCTCTGCGGGCCACCGATAATGAACGAGGCTGTCCTGAATATGCTCGACAACCTGGGTGTGCCAGAAGAAAATATTGACCTTGACGATTTTGGTGGTTAATTTTGCACCCATCAGGCTGTATTAAAACCAGTGATATGCACAAGAAAAGATTCAGCCAGGCCAGCCGGGTCGTCTGGGTGGGCTTTATTGCCAATGTCCTGCTCACAATTCTAAAGTTCGTTGCAGGGATACTTGGCCGGAGTTCCGCAATGGTCGCCGATGCCATCCACTCTGTAAGCGATTTTATTACCGACCTGGTTGTTGCAGGCAGCCTTAGGGTTGCCTCCAGGCCAAGCGACGGCAATCACAAATACGGCCACGGCAAGGTAGAGACCCTGGCTGCAGCATTCGTTGGAGGCGTGCTTTTCGCTGTAGGTGCAGGCATCCTGTATTCAGGCGGTAACAAGATAATAGACCATTTTTCCGGCGATCCGATTGGGAAACCCGGAATGGTCGCGTTCTATGCGGCGCTGTTGTCCCTTGCTGTAAAGGAGGTGCTGTTCCATTATACCATTGTCACCGGCCGCCGGGTAAAGAGCCCCGTGGTTGTGGCCAATGCATGGCACCACCGCAGTGACGTCTATTCATCTATGGCCACACTTCTGGGCATCGGGGGTGCGATCTTCCTTGGACCCCGGTGGGTTGTGCTGGACCCGGTTGCAGCGATAGTGGTGAGCTTTTTTATCTTCAGGGTAGCCATATCGATAATGAGGGAGGCCCTGATGGAGCTTATAGAGACCTCCCTTCCGGAAAAGAAAGAGAATGAGATACTGGATATTGCCGGTGGAGTTGATGGTGTCCATAACCCCCATAACCTTAAGACCCGCAAGATCGGCAGCTGTATTGCAATTGACCTGCACATACAGGTAAGGCATGATCTGAACATAACCCAGGCGCATGATATAACGGTGAGGCTTGAAAGGCGTCTCAGGGAAAGGTACGGGGAGGATACGCACATATCGGTGCATACCGAACCGCTTTAAAAAACCCATAAAAAGATATAGTCATAAAAAGGTATAGTATTATGACCACTACGAAAAGAATTATAATTGCGGCTGTTACGGCGCTGCTGATCTCATCCTGCAGCATGCTTGAAAAGGAGCCCAAACTGGTTAGGATAAGCGGGGTGGTCTTCGGGACCTACTACACCGTATCTTATTATGAGGAGGAGGGCAGGGTTTTCCAGCATGAGATTGACAGCATATTCGATGATTTTAACAGCTCGCTGTCATTTTATGACAAAGAGTCACTGCTTTCACGGATTAACCGCAATGAGGCCACCGGGGTGGATGATTACTTCGTGGCGGTCTTCAACAGGGCCAGGGAGATATACGTTGAAACAGACGGTGCCTTTGACCCAACAGTGTTTCCCCTGGTAAATGCATGGGGTTTTGGTTTGTCTGTAAGGGAGGAGATGACACCAGAAAGGGTCGACAGCCTGCTGAACTACGTGGGGTTTGACAGGATAAGGCTTGAGAACGGGAATATTGTAAAGGAAACAGAAGATGTGCAGCTTGACTTCAATGCGATTGCAAAGGGTTATGCCGCCGACATTATCTGCGACTATCTTGTATACCGGGGCGTATATTCCTGTCTTGTGGAGATAGGGGGTGACCTTGCCACCAGGGGGCTTAAACCCGACGGGACCGGCTGGCGAATTGGGCTCGAGATACCTGCTGCGGACATGGTGTCTCCCCAGGAGTGGGACTACTTTGTCGAGATTCACGATACAGGTCTTGCCACCTCAGGAGATTACAGGCGATACCAGGAGGTTGACGGCAAAAGGTATTCGCATACAATTGATCCCGTAACCGGATACCCTGTTGAGCACAACATGCTAAGCGCTTCTGTCTTTGCCCCCGACGGGATGTCGGCAGATGCATATGCCACCGCCCTGATGGTGATGGGGCCCGAACGGGCAATTGAGTTCGTAGAGGCCAGGGAAGACCTGGAGGCTTACCTGATACTTGCAGGAGAGGAAGACGGGGAGTTCAGTTTTTATGCAAGTACCGGCCTTGAATTAAAAACCAGGGATGATCTGTAAATTTTGTATATTTACTGTATATAATGCAACAGGCCCATAGTTATGAAAAGAGCACAAAAGATCAGGCTTGGTATTTTCATCCTGGCAAGTTCCCTGCTGCTGATAATACTTATCGGGTATTTTGCGGCACAGAGTATCTTTGAACGAAAGGAGCATTACCATGTTGCCTATACCAATGTATCCGTCAGCGGTCTTGAGGTGGGCAGCCCGGTAAAGTTCCTTGGGATAAATGTTGGTTCAATAGCGGATATAGAACTTTCGCCACTGGATTTCAACACCGTTGTGATCACCCTGGCCCTCCAGGAGGGCACCCCGATCAAGGAGGATGCAGTGGCGGATATTGTCTCAATGGGTATCACAGGCCTCCGGACTATAGAGATCAGGGGAGGAACGGAGGAGGCAGACTTCCTTGAACCTGGTGATTACATACCTGCCGGCTCCTCATTTGCAGAGGATATTACCGGGAAGGCTGAGGATATATACCTGAAATTCGAGGAAGTGCTGAACAACCTGCAGCTATTTACCCACCCG
Organism: Bacteroidales bacterium; assembly: GCA_003557805.1. Taxonomy (GTDB): domain Bacteria; phylum Bacteroidota; class Bacteroidia; order Bacteroidales; family UBA7960; genus PUPG01. Next base: position 6,076 of record PWNY01000342.1, read on the forward strand.
GACAATATGAGCTCCTTTACCCGTGTTGCCGAAGACATCTCTGACTTTTCAGTCAGGGCCGGCACTACGGTTGAGCTGCTTGAGCAGGTAATAGATGAGAACCGTGATGATCTGCGGCAGAGTATTGCTGCGGTGAACCGTTTCAGTGGCGAGCTTGACAAAACCGCTGAAGAGATGTTCATGGCGGTAGCCAGGTTCAATGAGATAATGCAGGGAGACACCCTCAGCGAGGTGCTTGCAAACTTCAGGGATCTGTCGGTCACACTAAAGGAGACCAACCTGAACGAGCTGATAGAACAGCTTGCAGCCACCACGGCGGAGACACAAGTCCTTCTGAGGAGGGCAGGCGAGGATATCGACAGGGGGGGTGAAGCCCTTACCGAAAACCTGCTTTTGCTTCAGTACACCCTGAATAATATATACGAGATATCGCGGAAAGCCAGCGCAAACCCTTCAGTCCTTATCAGGAGACCAAGGATGGAGGATGCCGCAGACAGGATACTTGACCAGGAATAGCTTTTGCTTTTGTTTGATCCGGGGGGGTGACCTTACCGGTGTTTTTTGCATGCTAAATACAGATGATATGAAAAAAGCTGCACTTATCCCACTTTTGGTGTTTTTACTGTTGGCCGGTTGCAGGAGCAGCCAGCCCGTTGTTCAGCAGTTTTACCTGCTTGAGCTGGAAGGATCCTACCAGTGGCCTGAAGGAGTCGCTTCAATCGAGCAGGTGTGTGAGGTGGCAGAGGTTAGGATAGCACCGGCATATGCCACGCACCAGATAGCAATAAGGGAGGAATCCCACCAGATACGCTATTTTACCTTCAATGAGTGGGCAGAGAGACCCGGCCAGCGGCTTGGCAGGATGATTGTTGACTTTCTGGAAGAACACAGTGTGTTCGGCGATGTGATATATGGCAGGTCTGCCATTACACCTTCCTACATAATCGAGACAGATATTGACTATATTGAGGTAGATGCAAGGGAAGCTTCCTTCAGGGCAAGGATAGGGGGAGAGCTGAGGCTGGTCAGCACCTCAGGTGGCAGGCAGGTTGTTCTGAGCCATAGAATTGAAAGGTACGAGGAGCTGCCTGGCAAAAACCTGAACGACTTTGCATCATCAGTTAGCAGGATGTTTTCAGAGGAGCTGTACGGCTTCACCGCCGAACTCATACAGATGGCCGGCGGAATATAGCCGAATGGCAGCAGCCGTTTTATACAACCCCCTTTTTTGATAATATGAAGCTTAAAAGAAGGAAAAGAGCCCCTGAGGAGATACGATGCGGCAATGAGATGCTTGCCCGCCTGGAAGGCGGCTGCCTGAAGGTAAGCGGCAGGCTTACCGTGGGGGAGGCTCCTGCTTTTACCACTGAACTGCTCAGGTGCTACAGGGCAAAGCCCGGCAGGAGCCTGTATCTGGACCTTGGTGATCTCGAGACAATAGACAGTGCAGGGGTAATGGCCCTGTACTATATAAGGAAGAAGATTGAGGAGAAGGGTGGCAGTCTTGAACTAAAGAATGTTCCCGGTTCAATAGCCGACAAGATCCGGCTGTTCTACCCCCAGGAGGATATGCATGTTCCCTTGCCGGCCAGGACCGGGTGGCTGGAGCTTACGGGTGAAAGGGTACACAGGTTCTTTGCCGGTTATGTGTTCAGCTTTATACTGCTTGCTGCCAATGTCTTTTACTGGGGATTGACCGATATATTCAAAAAGAAGGTTCGCAGGAAGGGGGAGTTCGTTCACCAGTCGGTGCTGATAGGGGTTAATGCAGTTCTTATCGTGGTCTTCCTGACCTTTGTTATAGGCTATGTTATTGCCCTTCATTCGGCAGGTCAGCTCAGGACCTTCGGTGCCAATATATTTGTTGTTGACCTGGTGGTATTCTCAATAATGAGCCAGATGGGTCCGCTGATAACCGCCATACTGGTTGCAGGCAGGAGCGGTTCGTCCATTGCTGCGGAAATTGCCACCATGAAGGTCACGGCCGAACTGGACGCGCTCAAGACCATGGGCCTTAACCCGCTTCGCTTTGTGGTGGTTCCAAAGCTTTATGCCTGTATGTTCACCATGCCGTTTTTGATTGTGTTTGCCAATGTTGCCGGTATAACCGGGGGTGCACTCGCCTCGAGTGTATACCTGGATATTACTCCTGAGATCTTTATCAACCGGATGCGTGATATTATGATGACAAAGGATCTTTATACCGCACTTGTAAAGAGCCAGGTGTATGCCGGGCTTATAGTGCTTACAGGCAGTTTTTACGGTCTCAGGGTTGAGAGGGGGGCTGAAGGTGTTGGCCGCATGACGACAATGGCGGTGGTTGTTTCAATAACACTGGTTATACTTGCTGACAGTATACTTGGTGTAATATTCTATTGATATTGAGTGGGTATGCAAAAGGAAAAGGTAGTTGAGGTAAAGGGGCTTTATGCGGCATTCGGCCAGAGCGTGGTGCTAAGGGATGTCTCCTTTTCGGCCTATAAGGGAGAGGTAACCGTGATACTGGGAGGCAGCGGATCGGGCAAGACCACCCTTTTTAATCACCTGCTCTCTTTATATCCTGTAAGCATGGGGCTTGTAAAGGTCCTTGGCAGGAATGTTTCAACACTGCGTGAGGTGGAGCAGGTTGAACTCTACCACCAGATGGGGGTGTTCTACCAGAGCGGGGCGCTGCTCAACTCCCTTACTGTTGCCGAGAACGTTGCACTACCCCTTGCACAGCACTCTGAACTGCCCCCCGGCCTCATTGACGAGATAGTCTACATGAAGCTTGGCCTGGTGAACCTTTCACATGCGTTCCACCTCTATCCCTCTGAACTAAGCGGTGGTATGCTCAAACGAGCTGCCCTGGCAAGGGCTATAGTCATGGATCCGCCCCTGCTTTTCTGTGATGAACCCGGTGCCGGTCTGGACCCGGTATCGCTGGAGTCGCTGGATAATCTTATAGTAAACCTGAAGGAGCGGTTGGGGATGTCGATAATAATTGTAACCCATGAGGTGTCAAGTATCCTGAGGATAGCCAACAGGGTGGTTTTCCTCGACAATGGGGTTGTCGCATTCGAGGGTCCCCTGAAAGAGGCACTGCATTCGGACCACCCGGCCGTTGAGGAGTTTTTCTCGGTTATGAAGAGCGATAATATGAGGGAGCTGCTTGGTTAACAGCCATCAGCCCTGGCCCTGCCAGGTGGTGGCAATGCGGCACTTCTCCTCACCCTCACTGTCATAAACCCCCTGGAGGCAAAGTATCCCATCACTGGTTTGCCGCCTTTCTGTCCTTAAAACAATACCTGAACCCGGGAGGGTCTCCCTGAGCCATGCCACCTGCAGCCTTTTCAGGGTTAAGGGGCCCTGTAGCAGTTCCTGCACTCCTTCCATTGCCCAGTTTATGTAAACCACATTGTTCACGTGCCTGTTCATATCAATATCGGAGTGCCTTACACTGAATGTCTTTTCTGCTGTGGTGTTTCCAGGGGCGGGAATATTCCCGGCATCCATCTTCTCCTCCTTAAGGCCGGCATAGCCATAGGCGTGTTTCATATCCTCGTTCACCCTGAGCGGTCTCTTTGTACGGGTGTCCACAAATATCCAGGAAGACATGGCCTTTATTACCTCCCTGGCCTTTCCCCGGCTGTCTTTAATGCCGAGCTCAAAACTACGGTAACCGTAAAACTTGCAGATGGACTCAGGTGTTGTTGTAATTATAAGCCGGTCGCCATATGCGGGCATCCTGGCGATACTTATGTCAAAGCTGTGCAACAGCCAGACCACCTGGTACTTTCGGTAGTAATCAAGGCCCACCCCTGCTGATTCACTCTGCCTTAAGGCGGTCTCCTCAAAGAAGTTAACCAGGGACGCGGGCTGAACAAGGCCGCGGGAGTCTGTTTCGTAGAACCTGGTGGTAAATTCGGTGGTATAGGGTATACCCGGCATTATTAATGGGTTTTACAAGCCTTACCGGCCACTGTCTGCCTGTTTTTCACTTTCACACTCCTCTGGCACACCCGATGCGCACGCGCACCTGCCTGGCTGGCCGGTATCCGGGTCGAAACTGCTTGTACAGGTCTTTGTAAACCTCTCACCCGGTTTGAAAAACATCTTTATAGCTATGCCCCCGATCGCCAGGGCTAGCAATATCAACGCAAGAATTAAGACTTCCATATATATTATGCCGTTTTATTATCCAAAAATACGCAAATATGCGTTCAAAACTATCAACACCCCTTCCCGCTTAATTGTTCAGGATTTATTCACCCGCAGCCATCCTGAAAAATGACATTACTATGCCGCAGGAAACTGCCGCATTCAGTGACTCTGCCCCCGGGCCAAAAGCCGGTACCGACAACATCTTCCCTGCCAGGGAGGCTGCCTCTTTGGAAACCCCCCTTGCCTCATTGCCGATTATCAGTGCTGCAGGCAGCTTCAGGCTGCTTTTGTATATGTTATCCCCCCCTGCGGATGTGGCATATACAGACAGTTTGTCACCCATATCCCTAATCGTGCCGGGCAGGTCCGCGTAATGGACCTTTACCCTGAAAAGGGATCCCATGGAGGCCTGCACCACTTTGGGGTTATAGACATCTGCCGTTGACAGGGAGCATACTAGGTGCCTTACACCGAACCAGTCGGCGGTGCGGATTATCGTTCCAAGGTTGCCGGGGTCCCTTATATCGTCAAGCATTACCACCAGTTCATCTTTAGCGAAGCTGCGCGGAAGCCCGAAGGAGGGTTTTTCTGCAACGACCACCACCTTGTTGGCTGTCTTCAGCCCGCTTATCCTGTCCAGCTCCCTGGGACTTACCGTAATTATTTCTGCTTTGCCCAGAATATTCCGGTTTTCCTCAATCCACGAACTGAGCCCGCATATAATCCTGGCCTCCTGGCCTGAAGAGAGCAGTTCCCGGGCGATCTTTTCACCTTCTGCAACAAAGAGGCCGTGCTGGTCACGGAACTTCTTCTGCTGAAGGGATCTTATGAACTTTATTTGCGATGCGCTTATCAATGCCATGGCCCTTGTACAAAAAAACCTGCCGCAGTAGTGACAGGTTTTTCTGCATATTGATAAAATATGATCCTTATTCGCCTACCACCTCGAACTTGAACTCCGGGCGCACCTCCTTGTGAAGGTTCACTTTGGCTGTATAGGTTCCTACCTCCTTGATAGAGTCACCGTCGATCATGATCTTCTTGCGGTCGATATCAAGGCCGAACTGCTCCTTGATCGCTTCAGCAAGCTGAAGTGCATTGACAGAGCCGAAGATCTTGCCTGATGTGCCTGTCTTTGCTCCTATCTTAACCTCGATATCCTTGAGCTTATCGGCCATCTTTTCGGCTTCTTTTTTGATCTTCTCTTCCTTGAACTTGCGTTGCCTTATGGTCTCGGCGAGCTTTTTCTTTTCAGAGGAGAGTGCAATTATTGCAAGCCCTTTTGGTATGAGGTAATTGGTGGCATAGCCATCCTTTACCGTTACCAAATCGTCCTTGAATCCCAGATTGGGAATATCCTGTTTTAAAATGATATCCATTTTTCTACCTCCCTATTTTAATAGATCCGCTACATAAGGCATTAGGGCAAGATGCCTGGCCCTCTTTACAGCCTGCGCCACCTTGCGCTGATACTTCATGGATGTCCCGGTGATCCTTCTTGGAAGGATCTTTCCCTGTTCGTTCACGAACTTGAGCAGGAAGTTGGCATCCTTGTAGTCAATATACTTAATACCCGCCTTTTTAAAGCGGCAGTATTTCTTCTTCTTGATATCAACGGCGATGGGTGCCAGATATCTGATTTCCGAATTTTGTTGATTAGCCATGTTTCAGTATTTTTTTTATTTACTACCTTTTTCTTTTTCGGTTTCACCCTCTTTTGCGGCTTCCTTTTCCCTTCTCTTCTTCTCGTTGTAAGCGATAGCGTGTTTGTCCAAAGCGACGGTAAGAAAGCGGATAACCCTTTCGTCACGCTTGAGCTCTGTTTCCAAATCCCTTATCAGGTCGGATTCTGCCCTGTACTCAATAAGGTGATAAAAGCCGGTGGATTTTTTCTGGATCGGGTATGCCATTTTGCGAAGGCCCCAATGGTCCTCAAACACGATCTCAGCTCCTTTCTTCTTCAGGTAGTCCTGAAACTTGCTAACCGCTTCCTTCATCTGTTCTTCAGACAAAACGGGAGTCATAATGAAAACGGTTTCGTACTGTCTAAGCATTTCGGTTTTTTTAATTTGTTTGTAATGATTGAATTGCAATTATGCTAAAATGAGGTGCAAAGGTAATAATTTTTGATTAAAAAATTAATCCCCTGTTTTTCAATTTAACTGAAAGAACAACTCACTTTTTCTCACTGGCGGGTATATTCCACGATCCGGTAGTAGTCTGTGGGGTAAATACCCACTGAGATAAGCACCTGGCGGAGGGTGAACTTTACGTTAAGGCGGTGCACTTTGCCAAACTGGTCCAGGTCAAAACTTATGAACTTCTCCCTCATGGAGCTGTTTTGCCAGTGCGCCCTGAAGGTGTCGTAATGCCAGTGTTCCAACTCGGCGATCATCTCATCATCGTCCCATAGCTGCATCTCCAGCCTTCCCCTGTCATTGAGCCTGATCTCCGCATTATCATAAACCTTGTGGTAATAATGCCCTGTATACTCCTCAAGCGGCAGACTGGGAGAGGTGCCTTCCTGCCTGCGCCCCTCAATTTCTTCCCTTCTCCGCACTGCCTCTTTCTTTTCTTCAAGGTAGCGCTCATAATAGTGTTCGTGCCAGTCGGTGCCATTGCCTGTCCCCAGCATTGCATCAAGGATGAAGTTGACCACTGCGGGGCGGAAGTTGCAGAAAAGGTTGGAAGTGACAATGATCCCAAGTTCCATTTCCGGCAACAGTACCAGGTTGGATGTCATACCGTCGGTTGCCCCGCTGTGCTGGGACACCCTGTATCCTTCGTAATACCTCAGGCCCCATCCCAGTCCGTAACCGGTCAGGGGGGATGTGAGTGGATCATCCGATCTGAATACCTGGTGGGGCTGGTGGGTTTCCAGCAGGTTTTCCCTGCTCACAATTCTTTCCCCGTTAAACTCCCCTGGTTCACCCAGTTGGAGCATCATCCACCTGGCCATGTCTCTTACCGTGGAGTTTACCGAGGCCGCAGGCCCGACATTGTCAAAGTTCCTCCTTGGTATCGTTTCAACCATGCCTTCTATCTCCTGGTGGGGCCATGCTGCATTATCATCATCCCCGATCCGGGTTATGGATGCCGATGTATTCTCCATGCCGAGCGGAATGAATATCCTGTTGGTAATGAACTCCTCCCAGCTCATTCCCGATGCCGCCTCAACCACCTGCCCCGCGACCATATACATGATATTGCTGTAGACGTATGTGGAGCGAAAGTCCTCTTCGAACGGCATGTGCCTGACGAAAGACATTATAGTTTCAGGGTCACGCCCAGGCATGAACCTCAGGCGGTTGCCAGTAAGCCTTCCGATGCCCACCCTGTGGGAGAGCAGGTCGCGTATGGTAACATTATCACCAACCCAGGGGTCTGAGAGTTCAAACCACGGAAGATGGTCGCGCACCCTGTCATCCCAGTTTACTTTCCCTTCATCTACAAGTATGGCAATTGCCGTGGTGGTAATGGCCTTGGTTAGGGAGGCTACCCCGAATATGGTGTTTTTATCCACTTTATCATCCTGCCCCAGCTTTCTCAGTCCAAAACCACCTGAATAGAACACCTTGCCATCCTTAACAACTGCAACAGCCATGCCCGGTATTCCCCAGTCGGACATACCCCTTTCCATGACCCCGGGAAGATCAGAGAGCTCCACTGGTATTTCCCCGCTTTTCCCGGCAGTGGAAACATAAGTCAATACCGCGGTAAAAAAGATGGCTGCATAGAGGGTTTTAAATCGCATTACAGAGTTTTTTGTCATTTGAAAATTTTTGCCCGGAAGGCTTTTTGAGCTATCATTATTTTTATTAAAGGATCTCCCCTGCATAACTGAAATTGGCAGGCAGCCCGCCGGTGTGCCAGAACAGGACCGTTGAACCCTTTGGCAGCTTCTGCTTTTCCAAAAGGTCCATCATGCCGTAGAATGCCCGCCCTGTATATACCGGGTCGAGGATGATGCCCTCAGTGCGTGCAAGGGTCTTTAGCGCCCTTTTTTCCTGCGCGGTAACCACCCCGTAACCGGCATGGTCATACCCCTCAACCATGGGGACACCGTCTTTGATCTCCCTGCAGTCCTCCGGGCCCTGCTCAATTAGTGAGCGTACTATCTCCCTGAGTGACCTGCCGCCCGGCTCCTCCTTATCTATCCTGACGGGCATAAGCCTTGCATGGAGCTTGTAGCGAACCATCCCCATCATCAGGCCTGCCTGCATGCCGCCCGAGCTGGATGCAAAGAATATGTAATCTGCCTTAAGGCCTTTTTGATCAAGCTGTTCCTTTAACTCGCCCGCCGCTTCAAAATAACCGGTGGCCCCTGTAATATTGGAACCCCCGTAGGGTATGACATATGGCTTTTTCCCCTTTTCTGAGAGACTTTGGGCAAGCAGTTCAAGATCTTCCCCCTTCCTGCTTTCTCCCCTGTAGTGTATCTTTGCTCCCAGCAGCATCGAAAGCATCAGGTTGCCGTTATACTCCCGGGGTTTTTCCCCTCCGAGCATCAAATGGCACTCCATTCCTGCTATTGCGGCGGCTGCCGCTGTCTGCCTGCAGTGATTTGACTGCTGGGCCCCGGCCGTTATAAGGGTGTCGGCACCCTGTTCAATTGCATGGCCTACCAGGTATTCAAGCTTGCGGGTCTTGTTGCCCCCGGTCGCCAGCCCGGTCATATCATCCCTTTTTATTAATATCCGGTATGAAGGATACTCTTTTCCCAGGTTTTTCAGTTCATGAAGCGGGGTCGGCAGGAACCCGAGATTAAATTTCTTTATTCCATTCATCGTCTTGTGCATGTTAAATGTTGCATTACTCTCATATTGGCCAGATAACAGGCAGAAGCAGCATGGCAACTGCCATTACGACCAGGGTAAGGGGCAGCCCGACCCTGATGTAGTCAGCAAAGCGGTAACTGCCCGGGCCCATTACCAGGAGGTTTGCGGGGTGAGATACCGGGCTCATGAATACTGCAGCGGCTGCAACGGCGATTGCCATCATGAAGGTGTGGGGCGACAGCCCAAAACTTGCGGCGGCCTCAAGGGCCACCGGCGACATGATAACTACCAGGGCAGCAGGGGTTATAACGATTGCCAGCAGGGCAGTGAGCAGGTACAGCCCTGCTATGACTCCCCAGGGGCCAGTTCCTCCAAGCAGGTTCACAATGCCCCCGCCCATAAGGCTGGCTGCACCTGTCTGGTGCATCGCCGCCCCGAGGGGGAGCATGCCGGCTGTAAGGAATACTGCCCTCCATTCAATCGCCCGGTAGGCCTCCTCCATCTTCAGGCACCCGCTGAGCACCATCAGTGTTATGCCTGCAAGGGCAGCTATGGCAAGCGGCACCAGCCCGAACAGGGCAAAAAGTATCACCCCCAGCATTATTGAGGCTGAGGTAAATGCCTTGCCCTTCCTTGTCGGTACGCGGACCATCTCGGTAAGGAGGATGAAGTCGTCCTCGCTGTCGATCAGCTCCAGCTTCTCTCTTTTGCCGTAAATAAGCAGGGCCTCGCCAAACTGCAGCGGCTTGTTGTGTATATCGGTCTTGAGCGCCTTGCCCTCCTTCCATATGGCAAGCACTGTGAGCCCGTACTTCTGACGGAACTTGATCTCCCTTAGGGTCTTTCCGGCCAGCAGAGACCTTGGGGCCAGGATCACCTCGGCCATCTGTACATCTTCAGATTCAAGGCTGTGCAACTCGGGTGCGCTTTCATCAAGTATCTCCAGCTCACCCAGCCCCCTTAGCAGCGGCAGGTCTTCGGCATTTCCCTTAACCAGCAGGCGGGCCCTTGCTTCCACCCCTGTGCCCGGGAGGTAGGGCTCAAGCCTGCCGTCTTCCCCGAACGTGCCTATGGCGGTAAGCCCGAAGGCGCTGCCTATCTGGCTCTCCGCTATTGCCCTCTCGAACAGCTCAGCATCCTCCCTTACCTCCATTATAAACAGAACCTCGTTCAGCCTGTACTCCTTTATCAAAGTCGTTTTAGCCGCGGTGGTTATCTCCGATATCTTTCCCTCTTCCTCCAGTATCTTCAACCTCTCTTCAGGGCCCTGTATAAGCAGTATATCCTCTTCTGAAATCAAATGGTCATGCAACATTGACCTTATCAGCCTGTTCTTGCTTTTTACTGCCAGCACGGTCACTCCCAGGCGTTTCCTGAAGTTGGTGTCCTGAAGCCGCTTGCCGCAAAGCTCCGATGACGGGCCTATTTTCGCCTCCCATAAAAGAAGGTCATTATCGAGGATCTTATCCGCGTCCATCCCCGCCTGTGAAGGCAACATCACCTCCCACCGCTGCATCGCCGTTAATGATTCAATACGGCCCTGTAAATGCAGCTTGTCATTGCTCCTTATAATGGTTCCGGGGCTGGGATCCAGCATGGTGCTCCCGTGCCTAATTATTGTTATCACGTTAAGGCCAAGGCCTGCCCTCAGCCGGCTTTCCGCAAGGGTTTTTCCAACAAGGCCGGATTCCGGCCTTACTTTTAAAAGAAAGGTCCTTTCGCCCAGGTTGTAAGAATCCGATGGGTATTTGTGTGAGCTTTTCCTGGTCTCGCTGATGGCATCCCTTTTGGGAAGGAAATGACGCCCTGCGAAAGTTACAAAAAGAACACCTGCAATAAGTGCGCTCAGGCCAATGGGCGTGAAGTCAAAAAGCATGAAGGGCCTGTGTCCGGCATCCTCTATAGCGAAGCTCACCAGCAGGTTAGGGGGTGTCCCGATCAGGGTGATCAGCCCGCCAAGCATGGATGCAAAGGCAAGTGGCAGCAGCAGGCGTGAGGGTGAGATGTTCTTTGCCCTGGCCATATCCATTACCACCGGGAGCATCAATGCCACTACCCCGACATTGTTCATAAAGGCCGACATAATGCCGGATGACAGCATGATTATCGCTATCAGCCTGGCCTCGCCCTTTCCGGCAAGCCTGAGCACCTGGTGGCCGATTATCCTTGCCACTCCTGTCTGGTATAGGGCTGCACTCAGGATAAACATCGCCCATACAGTTATCACGGCCGGGTTACTGAAGCCCGCCAGTGCCTCAGACGGGCTTATTATCCTGGTGAATACCAGGGAGGTGATAACCAAAAGCGCGACAATGTCCATACGCACCCAGGCGGTGAAGAAAAAGAGTATTGCCCCGCCCAGTATGATAAAAACAATGATTATGTCAGTATCCATACAGGCAAAGATAAGTGTTTACTGTTCAGCCTGCCACTTTCCTGAAAACTTCCAGGTCGCTGTCGCTGAAAAGGGTTATACGTATCAGCCTGACATTTTCAAGCAGGGGCACCTTTTCCCTGATAGTATTTATCGCTATTTCTGCGGCCTCCCTTACCGGGTAGCCAAAGGCCCCCGTGGAAATTGCAGGGAAGGCAATGGATTCTATGCCGTTGCTATCGGCAAGTTCCAGGGCATTGCGGTAGCAGTTGGCAAGCAGCTTGTCGGCGGGATTGTCTGAACCGTATACCGGACCAAGGCAGTGGATCACAAACCTGTTGGGCAGTTTGTGCCCGCTGGTGATAACCGCTTCACCGGGCTTGATGGGTGCGAGCGGGCGGCACTCCTCTTCCAGGCCTGGGCCTGCAGCCCTGTGTATTGCACCGGCAACGCCACCCCCTGATTTAAGCTGTGCGTTTGCCGCATTTACGATTGCGCTTATATCGGGCTGGCTGGTAATGTCTCCCTTTTTTATCTCCAGTGTTGGCTCATCTGTTTTTTTGCTGTTGGTCATGCCTTCATGTTTTTGTAAAAAGCTTATGTGCTTTTGATAATACATTTTTACTGCATTAATATAGGGCTTTTTTTGTTTTCCATTATGGTATGGCCACAAAAATGAGAAATTGATACAAAAAAAAAGCATTTTTGCCTATTTTTGCGGCTGGCAAAAACAATAGTTCAGATGAGCGATAATACGGCGGGAAGGCCGCACGGCATTCACTGGCTTGCATTAGTTCTGCTGGTGCTGGTGTGGGGTAGCTCCTTTATACTTATAAAGCGCGGGCTTACAGCATTCAACGGGACGGAGCTCGGGGCCCTCAGAATTGCCATATCCTTTGTTGCCCTCTCTCCTTTGCTGCTTAAACACCTGAGGAAGGTGCCGGCCAAAAAGCTTAAATACTTCATCCTTTCAGGGGTTATCGGCAATGGCCTGCCGCCATTTTTGTTTGCCTATGCACAGACGGTAATAGACAGCTATATGGCGGGCATACTCAACTCACTCACACCCCTGTTCACCCTTCTTATCGGCGCCGCTCTCTTTGGTGTAAGGACAAGGTGGGTAAATGTGCTGGGTGTCTTTGTAGGTCTGGGAGGGGCTTTTGGCATCCTGAGCGTTGCAAACGGAGGCGAGATAAACAATATGTGGTACGGTATGCTGGCGGTTGCAGCCGCTGTTTGCTATGCAACCAATATGAACCTGATAAAGCAGTACCTGTCCGGGTTCAGTGCGCTTACCATCACCCCTGTGGCATTCATGTTCATCGGTATACCCTCACTTGTATACCTGCTGGGGTTCAGTGATTTTACAGGCAAGCTCTCCGGCAGCAGGGAGGCCTGGGAGGCCCTTGGCTACATCGCCATCCTGGCGGTTATCGGCACCGCTCTTGCCATGATTATACATAACTGGCTTATCAAACAGACGTCTGCACTGTTTACCTCCACTGTGACCTACCTTATGCCTGTGGTCTCCATAATGTGGGGTGTTGCGGATGGTGAAAGCTTTTTACCGGTCTACCTTTTCTGGATAGCAATGATCCTTACCGGTGTGTACCTGGCAACCAAAAAAAGAAGCAGGACAGGTTCAGGGGCATTTTTTGTGAAAAAATAATCTGATCCCTTGTTCCTTAGTTATTTTTGATTATCTTTGCACCCCCGTAACTGAGTGAACCATTTAATGCATATAAAGAAATGTACGCAATAGTTGAAATTGGTGGACAGCAGTTCAAGATACAGAAAGACCAGAAGCTTTTTGTCAATCTGCTGGACAAGGAGGCCGGAAGTGACCTGGAGTTTGACAATGTAATGCTGCTTGCCGACGGCGAAAACATACAGGTAGGCAAACCTGTTGTTGAGGGTGCAAGGGTAAAGGCAAAGGTGCTGGAACATGTAAAGGCCGACAAGGTACTTGTATTCAAGAAGAAGAGAAGGAAGGGCTACCAGAAGCTGAACGGCCACCGTCAGCCCCTTACCTGGATACAGATTGAAGAGATCACCGCTTAAGAAAACCGAAAAAACTAAAATATTATGGCACATAAGAAAGGAGTCGGTAGTTCACGGAATGGCCGCGAATCACACAGCAAACGGCTTGGTGTAAAGATATTTGGTGGCTCTGTCGCCACTGCCGGAAACATAATCGTTAGGCAGCGCGGAACGCAGCACTATCCCGGCCTGAACGTCGGAATGGGCAAGGACCATACCCTTTACGCCCTCGCAGACGGCAAGGTGGTTTTCAGGAAAAGGTCCGGAAACAAGTCCTATGTCAACATTGAGCCTGTTGTTGAGGCCATGCCTGAAGTTCTTCCCAAAGGAGGTGCAGACAAGGATACCGCTGTAAAAACTGCTCCTGCAGCGAGCAAGGCAGTACAGGAAGAGGTTGCAGTTCTTGAGAAGGATGCTCCCGTAAAGGAGAAGGAAACGGAGAAGAAAGCTGAAAAAAAGGCTGAAAAGAAGGAGGCAGAGAAAAAGGAGCCCAAGAAAGAAGCTAAAAAGGAGCCCAAGAAAAAGGAAGCGGCTGCAGTGAAGAAGACCGCAGCAAAGAAAACCACTGCGAAAAAGACCACGGCAAAGAAGGCCGCCCCTAAGAAGGAGACCTCATCCAAGGCTTCATCAACTGCAAAAAAGAGCAGCCCAAAGAAAGATGAGGCATCTGACAAGAAAGAGGACAAGAAATAGATATCCGGCATGCGCCGGTTTTAAAACTATATCTTTTTAATTTCTGAAATCCTGCCTCGGCAGGATTTTTTTTGTGGTGAAAAACTTACTACTTTTGATATCCCCGTCTATGTGGGATAAGCCGATAAAACCAGATTCATATGCTAGACATTCAACTGATCAGAGAAAACAGCCAGGAAGTTGTCCGGCGTCTTAAGATAAGGAATATTGATGCCGCTGAAATCGTGGAGCGGATAAGTGAACTTGACAAGGGCCGCAGGATCACCCAGAAACAGCTTGATGACACCCTTGCAGAGGCAAAGGGGATATCGGCCCGTGTTGGTGACCTTTTCAGGGAAGGCAGGGCTGGTGAGGCAGAACCCCTTAAGGAGCAGTCTGCTGAGCTGAAAAAGAGCTCCAGGGAGCTGCAGGAAAAGCTGGACGCCTTCAGTTCGGAGCTTAATGAACTGATGACCCAGCTGCCGATGTTACCTCATCCTTCAGTGCCCGGGGGAAACACCGAGGCAGATAACCAGATAGTAAGCCAGCATGGCACTGTTCCCATACTTGGAGATGATGCCCTGCCGCACTGGGAGCTGGCCACAAAATATGAGCTGATAGACTTTAAAGCTGGCACCAAGGTGACCGGTTCGGGTTTCCCTGTATACAAGGGCAAGGGAGCCAGGCTGCAAAGGGCACTTGTCAGCTTTTTCCTGGATGAGGCCGTAAAGAATGGGTACACCGAAATCCAGCCACCGCTGCTGGTGAATGCAGATTCAGCATTCGGGACAGGGCAGCTGCCGGATAAGGATGGACAGATGTATTATGTAGGTGCAGATGACCTTTACCTGATTCCCACTTCCGAGGTACCTGTCACAAACATCTTCCGCGATCTTATCCTTAAGGAGAACGAGCTTCCGGTAAAATGCACCGCCTATTCCGTCTGCTTCAGGAGGGAGGCTGGATCTTACGGCAAGGATGTAAAGGGCCTGAACCGCCTTCACCAGTTCGACAAGGTGGAGATAGTGCAGGTTACACATCCTGAAAAGAGCTATGAGGCCCTTGATGAGATGGTTGCTTATGTATCTTCTCTGCTTAAAAAGCTTGAAGTACCATTCCGGGTTGCAAGGCTCTGCGGCGGTGACCTCGGTTTTGCTTCGGCTCTCACCTACGATATGGAAGTTTACTCGGCGGCCCAGAAAAGGTGGCTGGAGGTAAGTTCTGTCTCAAACTTTGAAACCTACCAGTCACACCGGCTGAAACTCCGTTTCAGGTCGTCAACCGGCAAGAACCTGCTGGCACATACCCTGAACGGTAGTGCACTGGCCCTGCCCAGGCTGCTTGCCGCATTGCTGGAGAACAACCAGACCGCTGACGGGATCAAAATACCCGGGGTTCTCAGGCAATATACCGGCTTTGAGGCAATCTGAACAGGTACTTTTTGAAAGGCGGCGGCAAAACAATTGTTTTTTATTGGCGTTGATATTAGAGATGTTAAAAGCATCCGAATCAGGGCTGTTTCATAATGTGGGAAAAAAAGAAAAGCAAGATGTCCAGTATTATTACCCAGAACATCTTCACAGGTCAAAACCAGGCTTTTATAAGGAAAGGGCTTACCGCTTTTATAATCCTGTTGGTACTTTCTATTCCTGTTGATATATATTCACAGAACGGTAATGAGGTTGATGGCAGCACCGATGAGCGCCTTGCCGCCCAGTATCTCAGGGAGGGGCGTTACGAGCAGGCAGTCGCCCTGTACGAGGAGCTGTTTGAAAGCAACCCCACACCAGTTATATACAACAATTACCTCGAGGCCCTGTTTGGCCTGGAAAACTTCAGGCAGGCCGAAAGGGTTGTAAGGAGCCAGGTTCAGGAACATCCCGGGGAGGTTCGCTACCAGGTTGACGCTGCCTGGGTGAATGATCTCGCCGGCAATAACAGGAGGGCCGGGAGGCAGATGGATGAACTGATAGAGAGTCTCAGGGCAAACCCGGGAGAGGTCACTGACCTTGCAATCGCATTCGAGGCCCGCGGTTACCTTGACCGTTCACTGGAAACCTACCTGCAGGGCCGCAGACTGTTGGAAGACCGCTATCCCCTGCATATCCGCATTGCCGGGGTTCATGAGAAGAAGGGTAACTTCAGGGCGATGATGAACGAGTATATCGACTACATGGACAAGTTCGAAGAGGAGACTGCCAGGGTAAGGGGTATCCTGCAGGATGCTGTTGCGAATGACCCCGGCTTTGAGCGCAATGACGCCCTCAGGTCGGTATTACTTGAACGCACACAGAGGAACCCGGACAATATAATGTATTCCGAGATGCTGCTCTGGCTTTCAATACAGCAGCAGGATTTCAGGATGGCCTTTATGCAGGCAAGGGCCCTTGACAGGAGGCTGCAACAGGAGGGGCGCCCCGTACTTGAAGTCGCTTCTCTTGCAACCAGCAACAGGTATTATACCATAGCAGCCAATGCCTACAACTATATACTGGATATGGGTGAGGAGAGTACATTCTACATGGAAGCTCTTGTTGGTTACCTGAATGTAAGGTTTCTGTCGGTGGTGGATGACTATACCTGGGAGAGGGAGGAGCTGCTCGATATAAAAAGGGAATACGAGCAGGCCCTTGACCGTATGGGGGTAAGCTCCGCCACGGTTCAGCTGGTGCGCAACCTTGCAAACCTCCACGCATTCTACCTGGACAATACCCGGCAGGCAATAGAGCTGCTGCAGGGCACCCTGGACCTTCAGAACATATCCAACCGGGTGAAGGGGGAGTGCCGTATTGAACTTGCAGACATACTGCTTCTTACGGGCGAGGTATGGGATGCTACCCTGTTGTACTCCCAGGTGGACAGGATGTTCAGGGATGATCCTCTGGCGCACGAGGCAAAGTTTAAGAATGCAAGGCTAACCTACTTTATCGGGGAGTTTGACTGGGCCAGGGCGCAGCTGGACGTGCTCAAGGCGGGCACCTCCCGGCTGATAGCGAATGACGCCATGCGTCTTTCATTGAAGATACAGGATAACCTTGGGGTAAACGGTGATCCGCGGCCCCTGAAGATGTATGCTCGGGCAGAGCAGCAGATATTCATGAACCGTTTCGAAGAGGCCATGGAGATACTGGATTCTGTTAAAACACTCTATCCTGAACACCAGATAAATGATGACCTGCTTTATGCAAAGGCTGAGATAAAGTTAAAACAGGGTGATTTTACCGCTGCAGACAGCCTGCTTGCCCTAATTGTGGAACGCTATCCCACGGGACTGATCGCCGATGAGGCACTTTTCCAGAGGGCCGGCCTTCACCATAACTATTTTGAGGACCATGACAAGGCCATGGCCCTTTACCAGCAGATAATGACCGATTATCCCGGAAGCCTGCACACTGTTACTGCCAGGAACCGTTTCCGCACTTTGCGCGGTGATATTGTTAACTAAAACAGTTAAAGGTGCAACACCATGTCTCTCCCAAAAAATCCCTCGGCCAGCATTTTTTGACCGACCGGAACATAGCCCGCAAGATAGTGTCACTGCTTTCAGGTGAGGGAGGTTGCAGGAACGTCCTTGAGGTTGGTCCAGGGACCGGTATCCTCTCAGACCTTCTCATTGATGACGGCAGGTTCTGTTGGACCGGCATAGACCTTGACAGGGACTCGGTGGCACTTCTCAGGGGAAAATACCCCGGCCATTCAGACAGGATACTGGAGGCCGATTTTTTGGAATACGACCCCGGCTCTGCATTTAAAGGTGAACCTTTTGCCATAATCGGCAATTTCCCCTACAATATATCCTCTCAGATACTTTTCAAAATACTTGAATACCGCAATCAGATCCCCGAGGTGGTCGGTATGTTCCAGAGGGAGGTGGCATTGAGGATCGCATCACCTCCTGGCAGCAAAACATATGGTATATTGAGCGTGCTAACCCAGGCCTTTTATCGGGTGAGGCTTATGTTCAACGTAGAGCCGCATGTGTTCCATCCTCCGCCCAGGGTCCGTTCTTCGGTCATACTGCTTAAGGCAAGGGAGAATATGGAACTTGACTGCGATGAAACACTTTTTTTCAGGGTGGTTAAAACGGCTTTCAACAAAAGGAGGAAGACACTGAAAAACTCCCTTCAGGAGATGAATGTCAACTGGAAGGCCCTGCCCGCGAGCCTGGCAGGAGAAAGACCGGAAAGGCTTGGGGTGGATGACTTTGTTGCTATTACGGCAAGCCTTGGAGGGAGTGCCGGAAGCTGATGCTTTTTCGCATAAAATGGCTATAAAAGAGTAAATTTGTTTTGTCATAGTAAAAGAGGGCAGTATGACCACAAAAAAGTTCAGCACATTTGAATATACCCTGGAGACCCATGAGGACGGCGGGGATAATACCTGTATGGACTCCTTTGAAACTCCTCACGGACATGTTTTTGTCATTGCCTTGGCCGGTGAGGGCAAGGTGCAGGCCGGGTTTGCCGCAACAGCTGTGGAGCGCATCAGGTACTATTTTGAAAGTGAGCCTGATGACAAAGCCGCAGATATCTGCAAAAACGCCCTTATATATACAGGAGGGTTTTTATACCAGCACGGGCAGGGTGATACAGGGCGCAAACCTGATGGTATAAGCTGTATTTGTCTCCTTTTTGATGGGGAGAACATCCACTATTCAGGCATGGGTGATGTTTGCATGTCGGTTCTTGCAGGCAAGAAGATGCATTCACTTATCTGTTGCGACAATGACGGGCCGGACGGGGCATTACCAGGTAAAGGGCCCTATCTCGGGGATGCACCGGTGGCAGAACCCCAGGCATCCCTTCATCCTTCCAGCCCGGCAAGGGACGATATTCTGCTGTTCGGTGCGGGTGCACTTTGCGGGCATATAATGTCAAGGCAGCTAAAGAAGATACTTATGGACTCCATGCCCCTTCAGACAAAGCTTGCCCGTGTAATGCGCCATGTAAGGGACCAGGGTGGCCGGCAGCCTTCTACGGCCTGTATGATATGTTTTTACGGAATGGCTGAAGGCCATGGAAATTACTGGAAAGGAGATATGATGGTAAAAAGTGACAGTGCCAGGGGTAAATCCGGTAAAAAAAGCACAAAGCAAGGTGCCAGGAATGGCAGGATCACTGAATCCCTGCGCTATGCAATAATGGCACTGCTGATTGTATTTGTGGGTTATATGTTCTACGACCTTTTCATTTATGACCCCAGGCCCCCGGTAGCTGTTCCGCTTGCCCGGCAGGAGGCTGCTGATACCGACACCCTATTGGAAGAACCGGAAGATACCGGTCACCCTGACATGTTGCCACCCTTCCCCGGGGATGTCAACTATACCGTAAGGGGAGGGGATACCTGGAACCGTATCTATCTTCAGTTCGGGGTGTGTTCCTGGTTTATAATAAACCACCCCCCCAACACTGGACGCTTTGGACGTGACGGGGGGCTGATCGCAGGGCAGACCCTGCGAATCCCTGTGAGGTATTCCGGTGATCCTGACCTGAACCCCCATTACTACACGGAATTCACCCTTGACAGGGTGGGAAGCTCATGTGAGAATGCAGGCAGGGAGTTCAGGGAAGCTTTTGAAGAAAAATATAGCGGGGTCTCTCAATAGGGAAGCCTTTTAAAAAGGAGCATATAAAGGAGGAGTTTGCAAAATACAGGTCTGCTTAAATTCAATTAGCAGTGATCAGCCGGTGTAATTGACTTTGGGGTCAGTTTGCCTCCTTTTTCCTTACCACCAGTTGCAATGTGCTGCGGCTTTTCTGCTCCATAACAACCTCTCTCCCTTCCAGTAGTTGTTCCATGCCTGCCTTCTGGTAATGCCTTACGGTGATCAGCTCCAGGTTGTCATTATACCTGACATTAAAGTTTTTCCTAAGGCTCCTGAGCAGTGCAGGGGTCTTTGTCCTGTCTCTGTCAAAGCATACCGAGAAGCTGATCGCGGAGTTCTGCATCAGGTTCATTTTAACCCCGTTTGAGGCAAAGTCAGCGAATATCCTTGACAGGTTGTCTTCCGCTATAAAACTGAAATCCTTAGGGTAGAGCGAAAGCAGCACCTGGTTGAACTTGAATATATATGAGGGAACCCTGCTGTCATTGCTCTCATTGCTGTTGATTACCGAGCCGGGAAGCCCGGGTTTTGTGAAGGATTTTACTATAAGGGGTATGTTCTTGCTGAGCAGGGGCTTTAAGGTTTTAGGGTGGATAATGGTAGCCCCGTAATAAGCAAGCTCGATAGCCTCCTGGTAACTTATGTTCTCCAGCAGCACTGTTTCCCTGATGATCTTGGGGTCGGCATTCAGAAGGCCCGGAACATCTTTCCAGATAACAACCTCCCTTGCGTTCATGGCATATGCGATTATGGCGGCAGAAAAGTCAGAGCCTTCCCTGCCAAGGGTGGTGGTAAATCCCTGCTGGGTGCCCCCAAGAAAACCCTGGGTTATAACAAGGGAAGGGGTATTACTCTCCCTGCCCGGGCTTAAAAAGGGAGTA
>PWNY01000432.1 GCA_003557805.1 Bacteroidales bacterium
GACCTGCCGCCCCTCTACATTTAACCTTTGCGTCATACGCCTGAGAAACAGCTGTTTGGTTATGGTTTCTACAGATGCCCGTAACTCCTTTGGGGTGAAGGGTTTGGGAACAAAATCATATGCTCCCTGCCTTGTAGCCTTAACCGCAAGTTCCAAAGAGGCATAGGAGGTGATCATGACAACCACAACGTCAATACGCTGTTCGTTAATGTATTCAAGCACTTCAATTCCCTGGATACCGGGGAGTTTGTTATCAAGAAGCACTATGTCCATTTTCTTGTTCTTGAGTATCTCAAGTGCTTCTTCACCTGTTTCAGCAACATCCACATTAAAACCAAAATCTTCGTCCATGAAGGGAAAGCTTATGGTATAGTTCTCCATGATACGGCTCACCCCGCTCCTTATTCCAGGTTCATCGTCAACAACCAGAAGATTCAGTTTTTCCATGGTTTTCAGATCTTCAGTAATTTGTTTATCTCCTTGTGAAGCTGGTCCATCCTTATTCCTTTGTCAAGGAACAGCTCCGCCTTTATCCAGTCACGGTCTTCATCGGTGTTTACATCGAAAAGCATCCCGGTTTCCGAGGTTACAGCCGAAACTATAATAATTGGTACATCAGGATATTTTTCCTTTACCTTGTGGCAGAGTATGAAGCCGGTGTCCTGTTTTTCCATCATCAGGTCAAGGATTGCCAGGTCGGGTTTTGTACGCTCTATAATGTCTTCGGCTTCCTTTTGCGTGCCTGCAGTCACCGTATCAAATCCCATATCCTTAACCCCAACCTTAAGCTGAAAGAGAAAGTCCGCGTCATCATCAACGATCAGAATGGTCTTTTTTTCCTTTTTTAGCATGATCACGATGTTTTGTTATTATTTTTCTCATCTCCCGACCTTCGGGGCAATGAAACATAGAATGTGGTGCCAGTGGGCCCCTTGGCCGGATCATCATTCGAGTCAACCTTGATATTACCCCTGTGCATCTTGATAATCCCGTATATAATCGGCAAACCGAGTCCTGTCCCCTGGCCTGTCTCCTTGGTGGTGAAAAAAGGTTCGAACATCTTCTCCATTATCTCTTTCGATATTCCCGTCCCGGTATCCCTTACCATGAAGTTCACCATACTGTCCCGGCTGTCATCATCCACGATAATTGATAGTTTACCCCCCCTGGGCATAGCATCGACAGCATTTTTAAACAGGTTCGAGAATACCTGGACCAACTGGTCATGGTCACATTCGATAATGGGGTTCTGATTGTTTATCCTTACGTCCAGATCCACACTCCCTGGAATCAATAAAGTCTTTAGGCTGTTGTTTATCAACCGCTTTACATTCACTTCATCGATTTTAAGCTTACTCTTTCTTGCAAAGTTCAACAAACCCCCTACAATCTTCTTGCAACGGTCCGCCTGCTCCACTATCATTTTCAGGTCACGGTAAAACGGGGATGACGGATCCATGTCATCCAGCAGTATATGGCTGTACATTATGACAACCCCCAGGGGGTTATTGACCTCATGTGCGATACCTGCTGCCAGCTGCCCCATGGATGCAAGTTTTTCGCTCTGCTTGAGTGCAGCCTGGGTTGAGGCAAGTTTTTTGTTTGAAACATCCAGTTCCCTTATATATTCGTGCAGTTTCTCGATCGTATAAGGAAGGCACATCTCTGATTCGGCTATTCCCTGGATAATTGCAACGGCGTGTTCATAACAGGTGTCATACCCGCATGCCCCGCAGTTTAGTTCATCCTCAGGTTCCTTTTTACCGAACTTTTTAAGCACCTCGCGCACCTGTTCAGTTCTTGAAGGACTTGGAAAACGCTGGTCGTCTGCTATAAACTCCCGGCCCAGGTCCATTTTAAGGTATTTGTCAAGGTTCTTCTGCCACTGCTCCATATCGATCAGGTCATACCTCCTTTTTGCAAAATCAGAGATATTCTTCCTTTTGAAGAAAAACTGTTTGCTGTGACTCATTCCCGGTCCGTTTATACAACCGTTGCAACACAGCAGGTCAAACATTTTCGCTTCAAGGTACCCCTCCTCAAACTCCCTGAGAACCTCTATAATATCGCGCCTGCCTTCGGCCACTATGATCTCACCCTTTACAAAATCCTCCTCGAGGTCAACTGTCTGAAGCATACCGCCGCTTATCGGGAATATAGCCCCCTTTCCGGCTACCGGGGGATCAAACTCCTGTGGTTCGACATTCTCCTCGCTGATCTTCTTTTCATCAAACATCCGTCTGAGCTCCAAAAATGAGATCACTTCGTCTATAAGGCCATCAAACTGCTCATTTGCCGCTTCATGTTTTTTAGCAATGCAGGGCCCTATAAATACAATCCTGGTTTCATCCCCATACCTGTCCTTTATTACCTTGGCAGTGGCTATCATCGGTGATACCACCGGCATGAGTGAATCGATTATCTGGGGGTGATGTTTTTCGACATAACTTACGATTGCAGGACAGGAAGTTGAAATAAGCGGCCTGTTCGGCTTTGACTCCAGCATCTCCTTGTACTTGTTCGCAACAAGCTCTGCTCCGAAAGCGACCTCACTTACATAGTCAAACCCAAGAGCCTTGATCATGCCGACAAAATGCCTGTAGTCCTTAATATCCGTAAACTCACCCGATATACTGGGTGCAATTATCGCAGCGACCTTGTGACGGCTGTTAAGGATGTGTTTAACCCTGTCAATTGAAAACACAAACATTTTGGCATCCCGGCTGCAAACCCTTATGCAGTTACCACAGGCAATGCACCTTTCGGTTATGATCTCTGCCTGGCCATTCATTATTTTAATTGCCTTTGCAGGGCATTCCCTGACGCAGGTATAGCAAACCTTGCACCTGTCCTTTACCGTATATATTATTTCACTCTGAACAGAGGCCATTATCACTTCTTTTCGTCAAAACTGTTCTTTAGCCAATCACGGGCGGCTGCATTGCCGGGATCAAAACCGGAGTCACCAAACATTTTACCCAGGGAGGGGTTATCTGCCGGTGATTTTACCGGGCTCAGCTTCTCCATTTCAACACAGAAACGCTTCCTGGCCTTTACATTCTCAAAACCCCGGCTTATTGGCTGCCCACCTCCTCCTGCACACCCTCCAAGACAAGCCATTACCTCGACATAGTGAATATCATCGCGGCCCTCTTCCTCAAGTTCCTGAAGGTATTTTTCAGCTTCCACAATACTGCTTACCCATGCAAAACCAAGCTGCTCCTTGCCTATGGTAATTTTTGTCTCCCTTCTGATCGACTGGTTCTTAGGCAGGTTAAACCTGAAAGTATCCTTTTTGCTTCCGGCCGTCATGTTGAAGACCTGTCGCGCAACAGCTTCGGCCTTGCCTCCCGAATAGCCCAGTTTCCATGCAGCAGAGGAACAAACATCATATGGGCTGTCCACCTCCTCTTCCTCCATCTGTGACAGATCGAGACCAAAACTGCGCAACATTCTCAGAAGCTCCCTGACTGTAAGCACCGAATCCACTTCTGAAACCCCTTTGTGGGTATTCTTTTCCAGCGAGGCTTCATACTTCTTTGCAACACATGGCATCACGGCAACCGTATATATCCCCTCGATATCAGTTTTTTGATTTTCTGCATATAATGTCTTTAGCATTGTTCCCAAAACCTGCTGAGGGGATTTTGACAGTGACATATTATCCAGGGCGCCTGGCCTGAACTCCTCTGCATATCTGACCCAGGATGGGCAGCAGGAGGATATTACTGGCAGGGGCTTTTCTGACTTAGCCTGAAGTACCTGTACAAGCCTGTGGGCATCTTCCAAAATGTTTATATCATTTGCGAACCCAAGGTCAAAAACCCTGTCCGCACCGCATCTTTTCAGGGCAGATACAATTTTTTTCATGACATTGTCCCTGGGCCTCATATTAAGTTTCTCAGCCACTGAAGCTATTACCGAAGGGCTGATAAAGAACATCACCTTTTTCCTGTCTGAGGCAAGGGCTGCCTGAATCTTCTCAAGATGGGATATATCCAGGAGCGCAGCTGTCGGACACACCTGAATACATTGCCCGCAGTGAATGCAGCTTGATACATTCAGGCCCTGTCCAAATGCACTGTTCACCTTTGTTTTATTGCCCCTTGAAATGAAATCTATTGCGGTGACAAGCTGTACCTCCTCACATATCCTGACACACCGGCTGCAAAGGACGCATTTTGCAGGGTCCCGTGCGACGCTTGAGCTTGAATAGTCGGGGAAGAACCTGTTCTTTTCACCAAAATAGCGGCGCTCTCTCACATTCATCTCCCCTGCAAGCCACTGCAGTTCACAATCACCGTTTCTCTGGCAGTAAAGACAGTCATCAGGATGATTTGACAGCAGCAGTTCGACAAGCGATTTCCTTGCGTGAATAACCCTGCGGGAGTTGGTCTTTACT
Organism: Bacteroidales bacterium; assembly: GCA_003557805.1. Lineage (GTDB taxonomy): Bacteria > Bacteroidota > Bacteroidia > Bacteroidales > UBA7960 > PUPG01. The sequence continues at coordinate 4,403 of PWNY01000432.1, forward strand.
TTCATGCCCTCCTCAACAGGATATGAACAGGAAGTGATAAGGTCGCCCTTGCCCTCAACCTCAACAACGCAAAGACGGCATGCACCTGTTGGTGAAAAACGGTTCATATGGCAAAGGGTGGGTATTCTGAACCCGTTCCTTTGCAATGCGCCCAGGAGCTTCTCACCTTCAAAGGCACCTATCTTCCTGTTATTTACCTCAATCTGAAAATCCATATGTCTGCTGTAACTATTTTATTATTACCGCATTGAACTTGCAGGCGTCGTAACAGCTTCCGCAAGCTATACACTTATCCTGCACAATGAAATGAGGATACCTGGGAGAGCCAATTATCGCATCAACTGGGCACTTCTTGAAGCATGCGGTGCATCCGGTACAGGCATCTACATCTATGGTATATATCCTAAGATCAGTGCAGACATTTGCATCACACCGCCTTTCAAATATATGAGCATCAAACTCCTCCTTGAAGTATTTCAGGGTGTTGAGGATCGGATTTGGCGAAGACTTCCCGAGCGAACAGAGTGATGTTTCGCTTATGACCCCGGCCAGGCTCCTGAGTTGCATTACCCCTTTGAAGCGCTCAAGGGTCTGGAATGAATTGTTTTCAGCAGGGCGCCTGGTAACATTTTCCATAATTTCCAGCATACGGGCGGTACCCTCCCTGCACGGTATGCATTTACCGCAACTCTCCCGCTTGAAAAATGCAGTAAAATATTTTGCAAGGTCAACCATACATACTCCCCGGTCAAGGACTACAAAGGCTCCGCTGCCAAGTGCGGCACCGATCTTTTCAAGTTCACCGAAACTTACCCTGGTATCCAAATGGTCTTTTGTTATATAGCTGCCGCTGTTTATACCCAGTACAACTGCCTTAAAATTACCGGGAATATCTTCTTTCTTATCATTACTTTCACCGGGTGTCGCTGCATTATCATCACCTTCAGTATTTATGGAGTTCTTAAAACCTTCCTTGTCCTTTATCCCTCCAGCTATATCAAGAAGTATCTCCCGGAATTTGATACCCATCGGGACTTCGGCTGTTCCATAATGCCTGATGCTTCCCGAAATGGTAAACAGCTTTGTGCCCTTGCTATCACCATTGCCCGTCGCTGCAAACCAGTCAGGCCCTTTGTACATGATCAGCGGTATGTTGAAAAGAGTTTCAACATTGTTCACTATTGTCGGCTTGTCCCACAACCCCCTTTCTGCAGGATAGGGAGGCTTGGATACAGGCATTGCCCTTTTACCCTCGATACTGTTGTTCAGGGCTGTCTCCTCACCGCATACAAAGGCCCTTGCCCCCCTTTTTACCACTATATTTATATTTACCCCAGAATCGAAGATGTTATGGCCTATAAGGCCGTAATTCCTGGCCTGCTCAATGGACTCTTCAAGCCTTTGTACAGCCAGGCTGAACTCCTCCCTGATGAATATATAAGCCCTGGTTGCACCGATTGCATAGGAAGTTATCAATACTGATTCAATAAGGCGGTGTGGGTTGCTCTCTATAATTGCCCTGTTCATATAGCTGCCGGGATCACTTTCAACAGCATTGCAAACAAGGAATTTCTGTTCACTGACACTATTGAGTGCAGCAGACAATTTCCTGCCTGTAGGATATCCGCCACCACCGCGCCCTCTCAGACCGCTCTTTGTGATCTCTTCACACACCTGTGCCGGGGTATATTTTGAAATGGTATCTGTAAAGGCGCAATAACCCCCTTTTGCAATATAGCTTTCAACCGATACCGGGTCTAGCAGGCCGCAATGCTCCAGTAGAACCCTTTCCTGGTTTTTGAAGAACGGGTGGTCGCCAATTAGAGGAACCCCATCCCACTTCCTGAGTATCTGGTTCTCATACTGTCCGACAATGTCCAGCTCAGGAAGGTTGTCATTGAGTATCTCGTCCAGAAGGCTCTCAACCCCCGATGCATAAACCCGAGAAAATGACAGCCTGTTTTTGCCGGGAAGCTGGATATCCACAAGGGGCTCTTCACTGCATAATCCGTTACAGCCCCCCTCTATCAGTTCTGCATCAGTATCATGGTCTTTCAGGTACTCCCTTATGGCACTGAAAGTGCTTTCAGCACCTGCCACCCTTCCACAGGTAGCCATGCCGACATATATCAGTGGCTTGTTTACCCTCTCTCCCGAAATATATGACAATGGCTTCCTCAAAGAGGTGTTTTTATCCCTTTCCGGATCCAGTAACACCTTGTTTACAAGGAACTCCTTTTTGTCTGATCCTTTTTCCGGTATCATATACTGGCCTTATCTTTTTTCCTGATTGAAACAACGATCTCTTTTAAAGAGTCCAGGGTGATATTTGTATAAAACTTATCATTTACCTGGATTAAAGGGGCCAGTCCGCATGCCCCCATGCAACTTACAACCTCCAGGCTGAAAAGACCATCCTCCCCTGTCTCTCCCTCGCTTACCTTTATCAGTTTCTCAAGTTCTTTCAGGATCGTTGATGCACCTGCCACATGGCACGCCGTGCCATGGCATAGCCTGAAATGGTGCCTGCCCCGGGAAGTAAAACGGAAGTTGTCATAAAAGGTGGCAACCCCGTAAATCTTGTTCTCACTCATCCCGAGATAACGCCCCACTTCGTTTATAACTTCAGATGACAGGTAACCAAACTCATCCTGAACTGCCTGGAGTATAGGAATAAGGTCCTCCCTTTTTTGATTAGGGAACTTCTGGAAAACCTTGTCAATATCAGTTGTATCCATAAACACAATTGCGTGTTGATATTTTTTTCACAATATACAAGAAATTATTCACCTGATACAAAAAAAGCACCTAAAAAAGCACATAAAAGCTTATAAATCATTGAAACAAAAATAAAAGAAAAATAGTCATATCAATAGCAGGTATTGTCTGACCTGACGGAAACAAAAAAATGTTATTTAGACCAGTTCTTAAATAATACGTTATTATAAAGATGTTAAGCAATTAACTGTTTTTCTGGAAAGCTTTACTTATTTTTGTTATTCAAAGGCCTGTAACAACAAAATCCGGACCGGAATGGATCAAGAAATTGTTATATGCATGGGCAGCAGTTGTTTTTCAAGGGGAAACAAGACAAGCCTCGGGATAATAAAAAAATACCTTAAGGAAAAAGGGCTTGAGAGCAACATTCTTTTCAGGGGTTCACACTGTTTTGGCGAGTGTGAGAACGGACCCGTGCTTAAGTTAGGTGATAATAAGTTCACACGGGTTAGCCCGGAAAACGTTACCGAACTGTTGGATTCCTTTTTTTCAGGCCAGCATAACTAACCAAGACCTCAACAATGAAAATCATTAAGATCGACCATGACCGGTGTACGCTTTCATATGCTTGTGTCAGGGCCTGTCCGGTGAAGGCCATAACAGCCGGGGGCAATGAAGGTAAACCAGTTGTAAACCATAATCGTTGCATCGGATGCGGTAGCTGCCTTTTTGTATGCTCAGCAGATGCAGTTTCACATGACAGTGATATTGATAAAGTTGTTGAA
>PWNY01000137.1 GCA_003557805.1 Bacteroidales bacterium
ACTGCTTATTTACGAGGAGAATGGTATTACCAGGAAGCCCGAAAGAACAGATATCAACATCTGCTCCATTACCGCTTATGAAGAGTCGGTTAGGATGAACAACACAAAGGTGTTCAATATGATAGTTATAGGTGGTTACCTGAAGGTTAGACCCATACTGGAACTTGAGAACGTGATCAAGGGCCTTGAAAAGGTGCTCCCTGAGCGCTACCACCACCTTATACCCCTGAACGAGAATGCAATTCAGAAAGGGATGGAAATAATCAAGGAGCGCCACAGCCTTAACTAGGCCCGCACTTTTGATTTTACGGCGGAACAATGCTTCATATTCCCCTTACACTTATTGATATTGACCCGGGTGGTTGCCATCTTATGATGCATGCCCGGGTCAATGGTTTTAAGGCCAACATTCTTATTGATACCGGTGCATCAATGAGCATTATGGACCTTTCGAGAATAGAAAAGTATATTGAAAACCCCGTGATAAGAAGGTTTGATAAATTCTTCACAGGCATGGGGGCAGGAAAGATTGAGGCATTTATGACCTCCCTGCCGGAAATCTCACTGGGCGGCCTCTGTTTAAGGGATAAAAGCATTGTGCTGATAGATATGTCGGAAATCAACTCCTCTTTTGCGGTATATGACCTGCCCCGTATAGATATGGTAATGGGAGGTGACCTGTTGCTGGAACTTAATGCAGTGGTGGATTACCCCGGCAGGTGCCTTATTCTGGGACCCGCAAATCAAAAACCATAACAAGCCTGAGGCCATCCATGTTGAATGCACTGTGGTTCACCCGGATATCTAATTAGGTTTTAATTGGTATTTATCTTTCCTTTGAAAAAAAAATCAATTAACTTTGCGGTCGTTTTTTTAACCAGATTGAAAATAAAACAATAAAGTGCAACAATATGCAGAATAAAGGTTTGATAAGATTTTTCGCCATTGCCTTTGCATTGGTGTGTCTTTACCAGCTCTCCTTTACCTATTTTGCCAACAAGGTAGAGAGAGACGCAAAGAGCTATGCCCGAAGCGAGAGGTTCGTTCAACTGGCAAGGTCAATGTCAGGTGGCGATGAATTGCTCGAGATGTACCTGCTGGACTCAATAGCGAATGTAGAGGAACAGTTCTATCTCGATTCGATGATGAACCAGCCGGTTTACAACCTGGGAATACGGCAGTACACTTTCCGCGAGACCAAGGAAAGGGAGCTGAACCTCGGGCTGGACCTCAGGGGAGGTATGAACGTCACCCTGGAAATATCCGTACCCGCCATTGTTAGGGCACTGGCAGGCAACCCTTCAGATCAAACCTTTCAGTCTGCAATGGACAGGGCCCTGGAGATGCAGAGGACAAGCCGCGATGACTTCATTACACTTTTCGGCAGGGCATTTGAGGAGATTGATCCCAATGCCAGCCTCGCCTACTTTTTCAGCACTCCCGAGATGCGTGACCGTATCACGGTAACCTCTTCAAATGATGAAGTGCTGAGGGTGCTTAGGAGAGAGGTTGACCAGGCCGTTGATCGATCGTTCCAGATACTTCGCACCAGGATCGACCGTTTTGGCGTTGCACAGCCGAATATCCAGCGTCTTGCCGCTACGGGAAGGATACTGATCGAGCTTCCGGGTATCAAGGAGCCTGAAAGGGTTCGCCGCCTGTTGCAGGGAACCGCAAAACTTGAGTTCTGGGAAACCCATGAGTTTGCAGAGATTTATGAATACTTCTGGGAGGCAAATGACAGGCTGGCAGAGATAAGGGCAGGATCGGATGATGCCATTGAAACCCTTGTTGACACTGAGGCCGAAGAGGCCGATGACCTTCTTGCCGAACTCGAACAGGTTGACGAGCTGGAATTAGATGACACCCTTAGTATTGAACAGATGCTTGGGGATGACTTTGATGACCTTGAGGAGTTTCAGGATTTTGCAAGGGATAACCCACTGTTTGCATACCTGACACCCAACTTTATACAGGACCAGACCGGCAGCATGCGCCCGGGACAGGGACCTGTCGTGGGATATGCCGCGGTGCAGGACACCGCCAGGGTAAACAACATGCTAAAAAATCCGCAGATACAGAATATATTCCCAAGGAACCTGAAACTTTACTGGAATGTAAAACCACTTAGGGGTACCGATAACCTGCATGAGCTTGTTGCCATCAGGGAGACAACCCGTGACGGTTCGGCCCCGCTTACAGGAGAGGTTATAACTGATGCACGCCAGGATTTCAGCGCTACAGGACAGGTTGAGATCAATATGTCAATGAATAGCGAAGGTGCCAGGGTATGGCGCCGTTTGACTGCTGATAATATCGGAAGGTCGATAGCCATAGTGCTGGATGATTATGTCTATTCATTCCCTACTGTACAGTCAGAGATTGCCGGCGGAAGATCACAGATCTCCGGCCAGTTTTCCATACAGGAGGCACAGGACCTGGCAAACATCCTCAGGGCCGGTTCCCTTCCTGCTCCTGCACGCATAGTGGAGGAGGCAGTTGTAGGGCCATCGCTTGGACGTGAGGCGATCAATGCCGGCTTTTCATCCTTTTTTATTGCTTTTATCGTGGTGCTTATATATATGGGGTTCTATTATTCAAGGGCCGGTCTGGTCGCAGACCTCGCGCTTGTTGCGAACATCTTCTTTATACTTGGTGTGCTTGCCTCACTCGGGGCCGTGCTTACCCTGCCGGGTATTGCCGGTATAGTTCTTACCCTGGGTATGGCCGTTGACGCCAATGTTATCATATATGAGAGGATACTGGAGGAGATAAGGTCAGGCAAGGGCCTCAGGCTGGCAGTCTCTGACGGTTACAAGAACGCCTATTCAGCTATTGTGGACGGTAACATAACAACCCTGCTTACTGGTGTGGTACTTTATATATTTGGTTCAGGACCGGTTCAGGGTTTTGCAACCACTCTTATAATTGGTATAATCTGCTCGCTGTTCACGGCTATATTCCTCTCAAGGCTTATCTTCTCAAGATGGCTTGACAGGAATGTCAGCTTCAATTTCCATACCAGGGTTACCAAGGACTTCCTTACTAAGGTGAACTTCGACTTTCTGGGTGTCAGGAAGCGTTTCTATATAGTATCCGCAATCGTTATAATCGTGGGTCTTGGTTCCTTTGCGGTAAGGGGCCTTAGCTACGGTATTGACTTTTCAGGCGGCCGCTCCTATGTGGTTCGCTTTGACAATGACATAAATACCGTCGATATGAGGGCCGCTCTTTTGGAAGAGCTTGAAGAGCCTGCAGAGGTGATTACCTTCGGGCCGTCAAACCAGGTCAGGATCACGACCAGCTTTATGATCGAGGATGACTCAGAAGAGGCGGATCTTGTTGCTGAAAGAAGGATCTATGAGGCAATACAGGGATTTTTCAACGATCCGGTAACATTTGAGGAGTTTACCTCTGATGATGATGACAAGGTAATAGGCCGCTTAAGCTCCCAGAAGGTGGGGCCTGCTGTTGCAAGGGATATCAGGGTCGGTGCAGTTATAAGTATTACAATAGCCCTGGTGATCATATTCGGTTATATCGCCACAAGGTTCAAACGCTGGCAGTTCGGGCTGGGCAGTCTCACCACGCTGTTGCATGACTCCATAATCGTTGTGTCTCTGTTCTCTATATTCTATAATGTAGTACCATGGACAATGGAGATCGACCAGGCATTCATTGCCGCAATACTCACGATTATAGGTTATTCGGTGAACGATACCGTGGTTATATTTGACCGTATCAGGGAGAACATGAACCTATACCCGAAAAGGGAGCTCAGGGTAAATATTAACAATGCGCTAAATGCTACCCTGTCGCGTACCTTCAATACCTCGGGTACCACAATTGCGGTGTTGCTGATCATATTCCTCTTTGGCGGCGAGGTAATACGGGGATTTGCCTTCGCACTGATGATAGGGGTTGCAGTGGGTACCTACTCGTCCCTGTTCAATGCCGCACCGGTGGCATATGACCTGCTTACAATGAAGGACAGGAAAAACAAAAAAAGGAAATAGAAATACACATTGATGCGGCCCCCGGGCCGCATCAGTTCTATAGAGGCCTTATTACAAAAATCTTACAGTTGTATAAACAAAACACAAAGGAGGACAATATCATGCTTAAAGGTTCAAGGAATTTGTTAAGCAGGCTGTTTACGGCTGCTTTTATTGCAGCATTCATGCTTAATGCCTGCGCACCAGATCAAACCCCAGATATTCCTGTCTTTTGCGAGAATTTCCGTACCCATGTGGAAACACTTGCTTCTGACGATATGGAGGGCCGCGCTCCCGCAACACCAGGCGGAGAAAAGGCAAAGGAGTATATAAAGGCCGAGTTTATGCGGATTGGTCTAAAGCCAGCCAATGGGGACAGCTACCTCCAGCCGGTTTCCCTGGTGGAAATTACCGGTTATGACTTTTCTGACCTGGTGGTCAGCGGGAACGGACAGGAGTTGTCGTTTGAGTATTTAAATGATATGGTAGTCGGGACTAACCTCCTGCAGGATCGTTCGGAACTATCCGGAAGTGAGCTGGTTTTTGCCGGCTACGGGATAGTTGCACCCGAGTATGGCTGGAACGACTATGCAGGAATTGATGTGGAGGGAAAGACAGTTGTTGTTCTGGTCAATGATCCGGGATTTGTCACAGGTGATGAGGATATGTTCGGCGGGCGCGCAATGACATACTACGGACGCTGGACTTACAAATTTGAAGAAGCTGCACGGCAGGGAGCAGCAGGTGCACTGATAATCCACCAGACCGAACCTGCCAGCTATGGATGGGACGTAGTCCGGAACTCCTGGTCAGGTACGCAATATGGTATAGGAGAGGATACCGGCGAACCACACCTGGAAGCAGAGGGCTGGATACAGCTGGACGCTGCAAGGGAGATTTTCGGGCTTGCTGACCTCGACCTTGATGAAATGCTTGACATGGCAGCAAGGCCAGGTTTTGAGCCTGTCGAACTGGGGCTTTTTGCAAGTGTTGATTTCAACAATGAGTTCCAGTATTCTGAGTGCCACAATGTTATTGGATATATCGAAGGAGCTGAGTATCCTGATGAGACCATAGTATATATGGCACACTGGGACCACCTAGGAATGGTTGAAACCGAAGATGGAGTTGAGATCTATAACGGAGCTGTTGACAACGCCACTGGAGTTGGCGCAGTTATCTCAATTGCTGAACGTTTCATGTCTGAAGGGGAAATGCCTTCCCGCTCGGTTGTATTTATGGCTGTTACAGCAGAGGAGTCAGGCCTGCTAGGTTCATCCTATTATGCTGATAACCCGATTTTCCCGCTTGAAACAACAGTTGGCGGGATCAACATTGATGCACTCAATGTTTACGGGCCGACCTGGGATGTTTCAGTAGTTGGATACGGTAACTCAGAACTTGAAGAATACCTGGCCAGGTATGCAGCCGAACAGGACCGTTACCTCACTCCCGAGCCCACTCCCGAGGCCGGTTATTTTTACCGTTCAGATCATATTAGCCTTGCAAGGAAGGGGGTTCCGATGATATATGCCCAGGGCGGCAATGACTATATCGGCAGGGATGAGGAATATGCAAAAATGGTAGCTGAGGATATGGCTGCCAGGTACCATGCTCCTACAGATGTTATACATGACCTGTGGGTCTGGGATGGAATGCACCAGGATATATGGTTATACTACTATATTGGTTATGAACTTGCAAACAGTGATGACTTTCCTAACTGGTACGAAGGAAATGAGTTCAGGGAGATACGTGACCGCACTTCTGATCTGAGAGGCAGGTAGTTAGCATCGCATTGCAATAGTTAAGGGTATACCTAAAACATTCACCCCGGTACGATTTTGTGCCGGGGTATTTTTTTGCTGCAACAAATTATTTAGTCTGGTTATAAATTACTGGCTTTCTGCTAAATAATTAAAGAAAAAATTATTTAATTAAAAAGCTCTTGTTATTTTTGTTCCGAAAAACTGATTTTCAATCATAATAACCATTTAATCAGAAAGGGATCAATATGACTAGAATTGAAGAACTGGTAAAAGAGCAGGCCGAAAAGCATGGCCGCCAGCGCACGAGTTTGATGCCGATACTTCAGGCAGTGGTGAGTTCTGAGCGTTATCTTTCAGAAGATGCCATGGTGGCGATCGCAAACGAACTCGACCTGAGCACTGCTGATGTTTACGGCACTGCATCTTTTTATACGTTTTTGGACACTGTCCCGCGCGGGAAGTACATTATCCGGGTTTGCAAAACCATTACCTGCCACATGAAGGGTAAGGACGAGATCATCAAGACCATTTCAGACATGCTGAAGATAAAGCTTGGTGAGACCACAAATGATCGTAAGTTCAGCCTTCTGCAGGCTAACTGCCTTGGGTGGTGCCATAAGGGCCCCGTCATGCTTATAAATGATGAGGTATATCCAGAGGTAACCCCGGAAAAGGTAACCGAGATCATTGGAAAATACCTTAAAAAGAGCTGAGGCAGAAGAGAAAGTGTTTTGTAAAACGAAAAAATGCAAATAGACAATCATTATGGAAAAACAGATAAAAAAAGTAGACCTCATTTTTGGGAAGGTTGACTACCTGGATATTCTGGAGAAATCACTGAAAAGAACCCGCGATGAACTGATCCTTGATGTAATTGACTCAGGATTGCGCGGAAGGGGTGGTGCCGGATTCCCGACGGGTCTTAAATGGAAATTCGCCAAAAACGAAGAAGCAGACCAAAAATATGTCATATGTAACGCAGATGAGGGCGAACCTGGGACTTTCAAGGACAGGGAGATCCTTACAGAGGTGCCGGAAAAGGTGCTGGCCGGGATGGCGCTCTGTGGATACTGTATAGGTGCAACAGAGGGGTATATATACCTCAGGGGAGAATACAACTTTTTGATCCCCTCCCTGAATAAGGCAATAGAGGATTTTCACAAGAAACTTAAGGAACTCAAACTGGACTTTACCATCCGTATCTGCTCCGGAAGCGGTGCTTATGTTTGCGGTGAAGAAACCGCACTAATGGAGTCAATGGAAGGTAAAAGGGGTGAGCCCCGCAACAAGCCCCCATTCCCGACATCACAAGGTTACCTTGGCAAGCCCACCTCTGTTAATAACGTAGAGACACTGGTGTTTGCGCTGATGATAGGCCGGGAGGGACCCACCAAGTTCAAGGAAATGGGTACTTTCGACTCAAGGGGTTCCAAGGTTTTTTCAGTATCGGGAGATACACCAAACCCGGGTATCTATGAACTTGAGCTGGGCATGACACTTGAGCAGTTTGTTGAGGAGTTCGGTGACGGGGACACAAAAGCTGTACAGGTAGGAGGTGCATCAGGTTTCTGTGTGTCAAGGAAAGAGTTTAAGAACACTGTCATTGGCTTTGAGGGTATCCCCACGGGAGGATCCATGATGCTGTTTAACTCCAGCAGGTCAATGTTCAATATACTGAATGATTATCTTGAATTTTTCGAAGAAGAGTCTTGCGGGCAGTGTTCGCCTTGCCGCGTTGGTTGCCAGCAGCTCCTGAAAGGAATTGAAGCCGTCAAGAAAGGGATAAAGCCTCCAAAATACCTGGAAGAGCTTCAGAAATTGTCCGATACAATGCGCATTGCATCAAAATGCGGTCTCGGGCAATCCGTTCCCAATCCTTTCAATTCAATAGTCAATAATTTCCGGGAGGAGATCATCTATTAAGCCCCGGCTATTTAAAAATTTAAACAGGAGATAAGACCATGAGTAAATATAAAGTAACCCTAAAGATCAACAATATACCGATCTCGGTAGACGAAGGCACAACCATTCTGGAAGCCGCCCGTCACTTGAATTTCAAGATACCGACCCTGTGCCATCATGATGACCTCTGTGTGGCCGGTAACTGCCGTGTCTGTGTGGTGGAACAAAAAGGC
>PWNY01000119.1 GCA_003557805.1 Bacteroidales bacterium
CTGAAGACAAGGTGTATGACATAGACCTTAAATACATTACAAGCCGGGGACGGTGGTATTTCTTTTCCTGGAAGGGAGATGTGCAAAAATCAGGAGGTGTTGCCACCAATATAGGCATCCACTTTTTTGACATGCTTGGCTGGATATTTGGCAACTTCAGGGATCTTGAGGTAAGCGAGAACAGTCACGACAGTGCCAGGGGAACCCTGGTGTTTGACAGGGCCAGGGTCAGCTGGTTTTTAAGTGTCAACGAAAAGGATCTGCCCAAACAGGCCATTGAGGAGGGAAAAAGAACCTTCCGCAGTATTACAATAGAGGGTGAAGAGGTTGAGTTCAGTGATGGTTTTACGGACCTGCATACAGAGAGCTACCGCGAAATACTCGCAGGCAGGGGGTTCAGGGTGAGTGAGTCAAGGCCCAGTGTGGAGATCGCCCAGAGGATAAGAAGCAGTATGAAGCAGATATAAAAAATCAAATTAGTTTTAAGTCATCCAATAGCACAATGAGTAAAATACTGATAACCGGAAGTGCGGGTTTTATTGGGTTCCACCTGGCAGAAAGACTGGCCCGGGAGGGAAAGAGTGTTGTGGGAATTGACAATATAAATGATTATTACGATACCGGTCTAAAGCTGAACCGGCTAAAAGAATCTGGCATTACCGTAAACAATGGCGGGATTGTGCAAAGCTCAAAGCACAGCAGTTACAGGTTTCAAAAGCTTGACCTGGCCGATCAGAAGGGTATAACAAAGCTGTTTGAAACAGAAAGGTTTGATTATGTGGTGCACCTGGCGGCACAGGCAGGGGTACGTTATTCCCTAACCCATCCCCATAAATACATCGAGGCCAATATATCCGGGTTTCTGAACATACTGGAAAGTTGCAGGAAGTTCCCGGTAAAGCACCTTGTATACGCTTCCTCAAGTTCAGTATACGGAAAGAACACGAAAATGCCCTTTTCTGTAAGCGACAATGTTGACCATCCAGTTTCACTTTATGCGGCAAGCAAGAAGAGCAACGAACTGATGGCACATACATACAGCCACCTTTTTAACATTCCTGCAACCGGGCTTCGGTTTTTTACGGTTTACGGACCCTGGGGCAGACCCGACATGGCCCTTTTTATCTTTACTCGGGCTATCCTTGAAGGGCAGCCAATTCAGGTGTTTAACAACGGCAATATGAAAAGGGACTTTACCTATATTGACGATATCGTTGAAGGGATATCAAGGATAGTATCCATTCCTGCAGGACCAGACCCGCAGTGGAACGGAAACAGCCCCGACCCTTCCGGCAGTGACGTTCCCCACAGGGTTTACAACATTGGCAAAGGAAAACCTGTAGGCCTGATGGATTTTATTCAGGCCCTTGAAGAGACCATCGGTAAAAAGGCCAAAAAAGAGATGCAGCCCATGCAGGCAGGAGATGTTCCCGCTACCTGGGCAGACACAACGGCCCTTGAGAAAGACACAGGCTACCGGCCCTCAACAGATATCAGGGAGGGCATAAAGAGGTTCGTTGAGTGGTATAAATCATACTTTGGCTATTAGCCAACAATAGCGGGGCCTGGTAGTAGTTTTACGTTAGCTGCTCCGCGTGGGCTTTTGGGGCGGCAGACAGTGACGCAACCCGAATATCCGGAGTCTTTCTGATATCCTTTCTCCCGGCAGCTGATCTCTGACAAACTGAGGGAAGTTCAGTAAACCAGGCGTTTTCTTAGTGTGAGGCTGCAATACCTGTTTGATATTTAACTGGACGATTATGAAGTATAGTACCGTGACACTGGCGGAGTTCTTCTCAGGCCCGACGAGTGTTAGATGATAGCAGGCACAACTTCAACAGCATTTAGCGTGGCTTCAGGCTAAGTAACTGGCATGTCAGGAATATTTCATTAGCATCCGAATATACATATACCACCCCGAAAACATTCCAGCATCACATACCGGTTATAACTTAAAGAGCATTACGGTTATTACCCGGGGCACTTACTTACAACGCAAACGAACTTTTCCTGGCCTCAGATACAAGGCCATGGAGGGGGTTGTGGCTAACCCTTTCATTTACAGACGCACAAAAAACCAGTATACAGTCCTTTGAGTTTGGTGAGGGGCCGTCTGACCAGGGAAGTGTAATGGAAGACATAGTATGGCGAAACACTACACTGTCCTTTCAGGCCAGTTATTCACTATCCAGCAATATTAGCCTCTCTGCAAGGTACAGACACATGAACATACGAGGGCTTGATGTTGATGGTGTTACCGCGCAGGAGTATCTGGATGTGTTCACTCCGTCAATGCACCACGGGAAAACCCTTGGCCTTGACCCTGGGCTCCGGATTGGTTTTTGACATGTGGTATTCAACCGTAAAATAAATAAAAGGGACTGTAAATAAAATCAGTAATTTTATTAACTGATTAGTTTGGTTCAAGTCCGTTTGTTTTGCCAAAGCCCGACAAAATATTATCGATAAAGCAGTAATTTTTCCCTATTGTTTGCAAAGTGCATTTGTTATTGATAGTTTTGTCTGCGGCAATCTGCCAGGGTCGCAATTATGTGACCGAAAGGGCGAAGCCGTTGTTTTTGGAAGTGAAAACCAAACAATAAAACTGTAATAATGAAAGAGATAAAAACCATATGCTGTATCGGGGCCGGTTATGTTGGTGGGCCCACCATGGCCGTTTTTGCACTCAAGTGCCCGCATATAAGGATAATTGTAGTAGACAGCAACCCTGAAAAGATTGAGGCCTGGAACACGGATGAACTGCCCGTGTATGAACCCGGATTACTTGAAATTGTTAAACAGGTCAGGGGTAAAAACCTCTTTTTCTCCACCGATATTGACAAGGCAATAGACCAGGCAGAAATGATCTTTATCTCTGTAAACACACCAACAAAAAATTACGGTGTTGGAAAGGGAATGGCTGCTGACCTGAAGTATGTAGAACTGTGCACCAGGCAGATAGCAAGTATCGCAAAGGACGACAAGATAATCGTGGAAAAATCCACCCTTCCCGTCAGGACAGCCGAGAGCATAAAGTCAATAATAAGCGGATGCTCCTCTGAATTTAAATTCCAGGTGCTCTCAAACCCCGAGTTTCTTGCTGAAGGAACAGCCATAAATGATCTTTTGTATGCCGACAGGGTGCTAATCGGAGGGGATCAGACTCCAGAGGGGCTTGAGGCAATTGAGGCACTAACCGCTATCTATGCTAACTGGATACCCAGGGAGCGCATTATTCAGACCAGGCTTTGGTCATCAGAGCTTAGCAAGCTAACCGCAAATGCATTTCTTGCACAGAGAGTTTCCTCAATAAATGCAATATCAGCCCTTTGCGAACGCACAGGTGCCGATGTTGATGAGGTTGCAAGGGCTGTTGGGATGGACAGCAGAATCGGGGCCAAGTTCCTGAAAGCATCTGTTGGTTTTGGGGGAAGCTGTTTTCAGAAAGATATCCTTAACCTTGTTTATCTTTGCAGGCATTTTGGTTTGCCAGAGGTTGCCGGGTATTGGGAACAGGTTATAAAGATGAATGATTATCAAAAGCACCGTTTTGCTCAAAAAGTTATCACAACCCTGTTCAATACCGTCTCGGATAAAAAGATATGCATGCTTGGCTGGGCTTTCAAGAAAGACACCAATGACTCCAGGGAGTCGGCCGCAATATATGTAGCCGACGAGCTTATACAGGACCAGGCAGTGGTGCATGTCTATGATCCGAGGGTGAGTCCCGAAAGGATGTTTGACGATCTTATGTTCCTGCAAACCGTAAAGAACGGTAACGGGAACCACAAACTCAGTGAAAGTGAGATAAAGGAGAGGTTAATTGTCCATGATGATCCTTACAAGGCCCTAGAAGATGCTCACGCTACCATGGTGGTTACGGAGTGGGACGAGTTCAGGGATTATGACTGGGAGCGCATATATAAAAAAATGCTCAAGCCTGCATTTTTGTTTGACGGCAGGAACATCCTTGACGGTAAAAAGATGGAAGAGAAAGGATTTAAGGTTTACCAGATTGGAAAGGGGTAAAATGTAAGCTGTATAAGCTTAACAATAAAAGAATATGGGTACTACTACACATCTGCGAACGCTGGAGAACGAGGCCATTTACGTAATGAGGGAGGTGGCCGCGCAATTTGAAAGGCCGGTTTTGCTCTTTTCGGGGGGCAAAGACTCAATAGTTATGGTGCACCTTGCACGCAAGGCTTTCTACCCGGCAAGATTTCCTTTCCCGCTTATGCATATAGATACCGGGCACAACTTCCCTGAAACCATTGAGTGCAGGGACTGGCTGGTTAGGGATACCGGGGCCAGGCTGATAGTAGGCAGCGTCCAGGAGTCAATAGACAACGGGCGTGTTAAGGATGAAACCGGCCCCGACGCAAGCCGCAACGCCCTTCAAACCGTAACCTTGTTAGATGCATTGAAGGAACACCGGGCGGATTGTGCATTGGGTGGAGGAAGACGCGATGAGGAAAAGGCGAGGGCAAAGGAGAGGTTCTTCTCGCACAGGGATGCATTCGGGCAATGGGACCCCAAAAACCAGAGGCCTGAACTCTGGAACCTTTACAATGGGCGTAAAAGCCCGGGAGAGCATTTCAGGGTCTTTCCCCTTAGCAACTGGACGGAGATGGACGTGTGGCAATATATTGCAAAAGAGAAAATAGCCATTCCTTCTCTTTATTTTTCTCACCGCAGGCCGGTTTTCCGCCGTAATGGTGTATTACTTGCCGACACCCCATTTGTTGAGCCACAACCGGGAGAAAAGGTGTTTGTAACAGATGTCAGGTTCCGGACAATTGGAGATGCCACCTGTACAGGAGCTATTCTCTCAAAGGCATCCAACATGGAAGAGATCATTGCCGAAGTTGCGGCAGCCAGGGTAACCGAAAGGGGAAACAGAAGCGACGATAAAAGAAGTGAAACGGCAATGGAAGACCGTAAAAGACAGGGCTACTTTTAAACAATCTATCAGAAATGACCGACTCTACATACTCATCTCCTGTTTACAAACCCGACAACAAATACCTTCAGATGGACCTGCTGCGGTTCACCACGGCAGGGAGCGTGGATGACGGGAAAAGCACCCTAATCGGCAGGCTGCTTTTCGATTCCAAGTCAATATTTGAGGACCAGCTGGAGGCAATTGAGCTCACAAGCATCAACAGCGGGGAGGAAGAGGTGAACCTTGCTCTTCTGACCGACGGGCTGAGGGCTGAAAGAGAGCAAAAGATTACAATTGATGTGGCATACCGCTATTTTGCCACCCCGAAAAGAAAGTTCATTATAGCTGACACACCGGGGCATATCCAGTACACAAGGAATATGGTAACTGGTGCTTCAACTGCCGACCTGGCAATCATACTCGTGGATGCCAGAAAAGGGGTGCTTACCCAGAGCAAGAGGCACAGCTTTATATCCACCCTGCTTCAGATCCCCCACCTTGTTGTAACTGTAAACAAAATGGACCTTGTTGATTACAGCCAGGAGGTATTTGAGGAGATAGTTGCAGATTTCAGGGAGTTTGCATCAAAGATGGATGTGGATGATATCACCTTTATCCCAATATCGGCACTAAAAGGGGATAATATTGTCCAAAAAAGCACAAATATGCCCTGGTATAACGGTCCTACCCTGTTGTACCACCTTGAACACGTGCATGTGGATGCGGCCAAGAACCTGATAGATTTCCGTTTCCCGGTTCAATATGTCATAAGACCCAACCATGGGTTCAGGGGGTTTGCGGGAAGGATAAGTTCAGGAATAATCAGGGTGGGAGATGCTGTTACCATCCTACCCTCACGCCTTACAAGCAGAATAAAATCAATAAACACATATGAAGGAGAGCTTGGTGAGGCCCGGGCTGGGGATTCAGTGGTGTTACAGATAGAGGATGATATTGATATCAGCCGGGGTGATATGATCGCAAGGACAAACAATGTGCCTCACTTTTCAAGGTCTTTTGATGCGTACCTGTGCTGGATGTCGGCCGAACCGATGGAAGTAGGAAAGCGATACCTGTTAATGCATACCACAAGGACCTTACAGGCGGTTGTAAGAAAGATCAGTTACCAGATAGATGTGGATACAATGCAGAGGATGCAGGCCGAATCCCTGCAGCTTAATGAAATAGGCAGGGTCAGTGTGGATACTTCAATGCCGCTCTTTTTGGATACTTACCGCAGGAACACCGCCACAGGCAGCTTTATACTTGTAGATCCGGACACAAATGTTACCGTAGGGGCCGGGATGGTAAGAAAAGCTGTGCAGGTGGAGATGAACGGCCCTGTAATCAGCAAGGCTTTTGAAGCAGGTGTTTCGCTGAAGCTTCAGCAACAGGCCCTGGCAAAGAAAAGCAGGCCTGATGAAGTTATTGCCCAAAGTGATGAAATCGGCACAATTGCAGACAACACTCTGGCATCAACAGGTCCTGAAAAGACCACAGGGGAAGACAAGCTGGAGTTTTCTCCAACATTCATTTCAAGAGAAGAGAGAGAAAGACGTCACGGCCACAAGGGGATGGTGATCTGGCTTACAGGAATATCCGGGGCGGGCAAAAGCACCATTGCCAGCCACCTGGAATATGTTCTCTGGGAAGAGGGCAAAAGTACTGTAATACTGGATGGTGATTTCTTAAGACATGGCATAGCAGATGATCTTGGGTTCAGCCCTGAAGACAGGAAGGAGAACATCCGCCGCGCATCTTATATGGCAAAAAGTTTTTTGGAAAGCGGTAATGTCGTGATATGTGCTTTTGTGTCTCCGTATGCTGAAGACAGGGAGATGGCAAGGGATATAATCGGTCCCAGCGATTTCTTTGAAGTATATGTTTATTGTGCACCTGAAATTGCAAGGCAAAGAGACCCAAAGGGACTTTATTCAAAAGCCATGAGGGGTGAAATAAAAAATCTGACAGGTTACGATGCGGAGCATGAAGCACCACAGCACCCTCTTTTGAAAATTGATACGGGAAAAATCAGCGTAAAAGAGGCTGTTGTTGCATTAAGGCGCAAGCTTTTAATAGACTGAATTATAAGCCAGGATCTCAAACACCCTCAGAACAACATACCAAAGTGAACTACATCCCGAAAGAGTTACATAAGCTCAGGAGGCTTTTTTCCCGGGGGGAGAAATTCAAGATCATCATACTGTTCATTTTGATGCTAATAGCTGCTGTATTGGAAGTTGTTGGCATCGGGATGATTCCGGTATTTGTTTCTATAGTTGCCGACCCTCAAAGGGTGCTGGAAAATGAAACCTTCGGGCCCCTGTTCATGCAGCTGGGCATTGACAGCTCAAGGACACTGCTGGTTTACGGTGCAATAGCCCTAATAATTGTTTTCATTTTAAAGAATGCTTATATAATTGCCTTCAGGTATGTTGAGGCCAGGTTTATATACAACCGCCGATACCTTTTCAGCCACCGGCTTATGACGGCTTATATGCAGGCTCCGTATACGCTTTATATGCAACGCAATACAGCAGAACTTTTAAGAAACACAACCGGAGAGGTTAACCTGCTTATAAACAACGTCCTGTCGCCTATTATGAAAATATCCAAAGAGGCTATAATGACAATAGCCGTGGTTATTTTTCTGTTGGTGATTGAGCCGTTGATAACATTATTCGTAATCCTGGTTATGGGAGGTGTAGCCGGGGCATTCATGATGCTTACAAGGCGGCAGGTGAAACACCTTGGAATCAGGGCACAGGTTTATCGCAAGGAGATGATCAAGGCAGCCCAGCAGGGTTTTGGGGGGATAAAGGATGCCAGGGTATTAAACCGTGAACCTTATCTTATTGAAGTTTTCAGGGAAATGGCCAGGGCTTCCAGCAGGCTGCAGATGATTA
>PWNY01000268.1 GCA_003557805.1 Bacteroidales bacterium
ATCTGAACTTTGGCTGCGGCGATAAAATCCGGCCTGAGGGAAAATACATTCCAGGAGTCAAACTCACCGAAACCCACCCTCAGGTAGGAAGTACTGATCTTCCTGTTATCGAACATAAGGGCGTGCCCTTTACGGCCGTTTACCTTGTCCACGGAGAAATATTCTCTCCAGTCCTTATCACCCATACCCTCGGTAAGACTTATTCTCTTAATCAGGAATATAAGGGCCTTAACATGATCGGTTATGGAGTGCAGGAATTTATTATACTCATCACTGTAACCCTTGTAAGGAGTAAGCAGCTTTATAACTGACCCAAGTGTCCTTTTCGGATCAAGAAGGCTCCGTTTGTCCGAGCCGTGGAGTTTTTCATCCTTCCATCTCCTGCTGTAGTCATAGTCAATTATTACCTGGGCATTTGCAAAATCCTTTTCTATATCGTCAATGAAAAAGGTGCCGTATATAATCGCATTTAGCAGTGATTTTGAGATCTCGGATTTACCACCGCCTGATACTGTACTGGGTTTGTGCAGAAAACTTCCTTCAGCCTGGGTGGATACCAGGCGCCAGTCCGGAGCAAACGGGTGTTTTTCCATATGAACCTTGTAACCGCATGGCAACACATAGAAATGCTCCCTAAGCAGCTTGATCTCCCTGTATTTGTTCCTGTACTTCCAGCGTATACGGCTTTTATAAAGGTCAATCTCTGCATTTTCCGGTATATATATCACCTCAGGATGCAACTTGTCCACACCATAGTTGTCCTCGTGTATATCCATCAATGCTGAGTAGTTTTTCTTTATATCCTCAAAAGTATATGCGTCAGGGAAGCGTTTCATTAGCTTTTTGGCTGCAAAGAAATTACCCAGGTTTCTTCTTGCAAATGCAAGGGTCCCTCCGGCATGTTCTTCTTCACAGTTTCCGCTTAGGTTAGCGGCATATGTGAGCTGTGTCTTGATCTCCTTCTTGCTGTAACCAAAATAGTTGTCTGCAATAATGGTAACCACTACCCCGCTCTCATCCCTGCAGGTCAGCTTAAAGGCCACACCGTCATTATAGAGCTCGTTTGGGTCTTTCCAGCACATACCGTCCCTTTTCATCCTGTCACTTGCATCCTCCCAGTGAGGAAGCCCAAGATCCTTCTTTTTAAGCTTTGTAAGGTGTGGTGCCAGTATAATACAGCCGGTATGACCGGACCAGTGCTCCAGGTCAAGACCCGCATCATTCCTGTGAATGTATGGGTCGCCGGCATTTCCGAAGATACTCTCCACGAAATCAAGATTACTTACGAATGCTCCCGGAGTAAAAAACCTAACCTCCATGGTCTTCTCCTGGGACACGCCTGGCACATCAGGGCTGACCACAGGTCTCAACAGCAATGATGTAAACACCTTTGCTGTTTTTTGCTGGGAAGCAGTAAAAGGAAGAGTAAGGAAGTCCTCCGGCGGATTAAGTGCATGGGAAAGCATATGGGCAAAGGTGATCTTTGGCACTGCCCTCTTATCCGGGGGTATTGGCAACCCGCCTTTGACAATGTGGAATGAACCCTTTGTGGTTCTCCTGTCGTGGACAGGGTTATGCAATATACCCTGCTTGATACGGTAAGATTCAAAGTAAGGCGTGCTGTAGCTGCTCCTGTCGGGTGGAAGGCTCACTTCACGGCCAATACCGGGTTTATCAAGCACAAATGAATCAAAGGGGATACGCAAAGGTTTTTCAATCTCAACGTCACTCAGGTAATTATTGATAAAGGACTGTATTCGCCTGTCGACAGGGTTAATAACCTGCCCGGACAACAGTCTCATCTTTTCCTTGTAGTTTTCAAGCAGGCTTTCTGCCAGGTTAACAAATTCCTGCTCGGTCATGCCGTCTTCACTGTCCTCCAGACTGCCTTCAAAAATTGGTTGACCCATTGACGCAAGTTTCATATTTATGTAACGAATCACGTCCCGGCGTTGCATTGAAGTCAATGGCTTGGCAGTATGGTAGTTAAGCTTCTCTTTCATCTTTTTGTATTAATTAGTATTTAGGCTTGGCCGGCCAAAGGCTTCCGGCGATTTTCAACCTGCAAAGATATGCATTTTGGCTGAATCTAATTACCTGTCAAAACACTTGCAGTCCTTATTTATTTAATTATTTTTGGAACATGGAAGTAAATCTTGTCTTTGGCACTCTTGTTCTTGTACTTGCGCTATTTGCTTGGGGCAGGCTTAGGCATGACATTGTAGCTTTGATCGCACTATTTTTGCTTGTTATTGCCGGTATAATACCTCCGCCCGCAGCATTTTCCGGATTCTCACACCCTGCTGTAATTACAGTAGCTGCAGTGCTTGTCATTGGCAAGGCCCTTGAATTCTCCGGCCTTATTGACCTGCTTGGAAAATGGGTAATGAAGCTGGGCAGGGGATTTATCCTGCAGGTAATAAGTATGTGCCTTTTGGTGGCTATAGCCTCTGCATTTATGAACAATGTTGGGGCTCTGGCAATAATGATGCCCGTGGCAATAAGCATGGCCCGGAAAAGTGGCTATCCGCCTTCCCACATACTCATGCCAATCGCATTCTCTTCTTTGCTTGGAGGCATGACCACTCTTATTGGAACACCGCCAAATATAATAATCGCCACATTCAGGGCCGATGAAATGGGTGAGGCATTTGGCATGTTTGATTTCAGCCCGGTTGGGATAAGCCTTAGTATAGCGGGGATAATTTTCATTACACTTGCCGGATGGAGGCTCCTTCCAAAGCGTGCAGCAAGGGACTCTGAAAAAGTAAGCTTCGATATTGAGGAATATATTACCGAGGTGAAGGTTAGCAGAAACGCAAAGATTAAGGGCAGGACAATCGGTGAACTTGAAAAGGTCACCAAGTCAGCTGTGCAGATTCTCGGAATGGTCAGAAACGGAAAGCGAATCCATGCTCCGGGCCCTGAAGAGATATTTAGGTTAAATGATATAATAATAATTGAGACTGATACAGAAGAGCTAAAGACATTTCTTGATGATACCGGAACCAAACTCGTAGGTGACAAAAAGTTCCGGAAAGATGCTGAGGGATCAAAAAACATAAGAATCACAGAGGCTGTTGTCATGGCTGACTCTCCAATAATCGGGCAATCAGCAGCGGCACTGCATATGCGAAGCAGGTACGGGGTTAACCTGCTCGCAGTTGCGCGCAAAGAGCAAAAGATAAGAAGGCGGCTAGACCATGTGATCTTCCGTACCGGTGATGTCCTGCTGCTGCAGGGCAGGGACCACACTCTTAACGACGCCATAAACGGTATTGGATGCCTTCCGCTGGCACAAAGGGGATTGAGGCTTGGGTACAAAAAGAAGATCCCAGTTTCCCTTGGCATTTTTGTAACAGCAATAATAATTGTTGTAGCCGGTCTTTTGCCGGTCCAGGTCGCATTTTCTTTAGCGGCCCTTGCTTTGGTGCTATTTGGCGTGCTGCCTTTAAAAAAGGTCTATACAAGCATTGACTGGCCCGTGATTGTCCTGCTTGCAGCAATGATACCTGTCGGTGAAGCATTGGAGACAAGTGGCGGAGCAGCTTCGATTGCTTCACTGATACTAAAGGCCGGAGAGAGCATGCCCTCCTGGGCAATACTCACTGTGATCCTGCTTGTTACCATGTTTTTGTCTGATATAATAAACAATGCGGCAACTGTTGTACTAATGGCACCTATTGCCATTGGGGTTGCTCACGGCCTGGGATATTCGGTTGATCCGTTCTTGATGGCAGTTGCAGTTGGTGGTTCGTGCGCCTTTCTTACTCCGATTGGCCATCAATCCAACACCCTTGTTATGGGTCCTGGTGGATACAGGTTTACTGACTACTGGCGTATGGGGCTGCCACTGGAGGTTATAATTGTACTTGTCGGTATTCCAGCTATTCTTGCATTCTGGCCCTTGTAATTGTTTAAAATGCTTTCTCAGACGCTTTTACCATAATGATTTATGGTAACCTTATTTGACAATCAACGTATTAATTTAATGTATCTGGTCCCAAAGAACAATAGCTGTTTTTTTCATTACAAGTTAAAATCTTACACAAAATGCAGAGCAGATATTCATTAAAACTTGGAAAACCTTTTGGGATAAGGGTTTCTGTTCACTGGACATTTTCACTGCTGATTGCCTGGATCGTGATCATCAGTATTGGCAGGGGGCTTGAGCCTGTGCAGATACTGATGCATGTCCTTTTTATTTTTGCTTTGTTCTTTTGTGTGGTGCTTCATGAGCTGGGGCATTCGCTTGCAGCGATAAAGCTGGGAGGTAATGTGGAGAGCATAACACTCCTTCCAATCGGAGGCATGGCAAATTTGTCAAAAATGCCAGAAAAACCAAGGGATGAGTTTATTGTATCGGCAGCAGGTCCGCTTGTTAATATAGCTATCGCACTGGTTCTGTGGATCTACCTTTTCTATATCAGACAGCTGGATGTAGCCACTATGGAATTTGAGACCATTACCAGAGGTAATTTCCTGCTCCTGCTAATGGCAGCAAATCTTTTTATAGTGGTATTCAACCTAATACCCGCATTCCCGATGGATGGGGGCAGGCTTTTCAGGTCCGCCCTTTCAATAAGGATGAGCCGCCTAAAGGCGACACAGATAGCAAAGGACATTGGGCAGGTCTTCGCAATAATATTCATTATCGCAGGTTTGTTCTTCAATCCCTTCCTGGTAATTATAGGCTTTTTCATACTGTTGGGTGCAAAGGGTGAATATGAAATGATAAAATACCAGGACGTTTTAAGGAACTACACAGTGAAGGATATTATCAGCACAGAATATTCAGAGCTTGACATTGATGATACACTGGAAAAGGCAGCTGACAAGCTGGTTAAAATATCAGACAATGGTTTCGTGATCAGGTCCGGTGGGAAATATGCAGGTATCCTTACAAAGAATGATCTTATTAACGGCTTGAACTCACATGGCAAGCAGGCCAGGGTAAAAGATATACTCAATGACAAGGTTGAGTCCGTAGAATGTAATAAACCTCTATTTGAAGTATACACTGAGATGCAAAGGAACAGGCAATACATTTTGCCTGTCATTGAGAAAGAAGAATTCCTGGGTGTACTGGACCTGGAAAACCTTCACGAGTTTTTCCTGATCCGAAAAGCTACCCAGACAACTGCATAAGATTAAGAATATTACATTATTGTATTTATTTCAAACAACAGGTTAAATAAAGGGAATATGAAGAAGAGCAGAAAGATCCTCATTGTTGATGACGAGAAAACAGCACATCAGCTGTATAAGCTGATGCTAAAGCCCGAGGGGCACGAATTGTACCATGCTGAAAACGGTTGTGAGGCTGTTGAGCTATATTCAAAACATCCTGATATAGATCTTATCCTTATGGATATCAAGATGCCTGAAATGGATGGCTATGAGGCAACGCAACAGATAAGGAAACGGAGTAAAAATGTCATTATCATTGCTCAGACAGCATATGCAATGGCCTCAGACAGAAAAAAGGCGTATGAAGCAGGTTGCAACTCTCACCTTGCCAAACCGGTAGAAAGGATGGTGCTGCTAAAAAAGATATCTGAACTCTTCGACCCTTGAACTTGGGCTAACTTTTTACGTAATTAAGAAAAACCCTCCAATAAGCACCAGCCCGCCCAGGTAGATTGCCCAATATCTCTTTGGGCGGGCAGGGTTTTTACCGAAAAGCTGCACCGTGAACCTGTAAATCCAGTTACGGTTTGCAGATACAAATGAATAAAACAGGTCTGAAAGCTTCCTGAAAACCCATATGGAGCGGTACAGGGGCATTACCCATTTCCATTTATCACCGTAACGGTGAAGTGCCTGAAATACCGCGCCAGGACCACCATATACCTTTCCGTCGATGTCAATGAACCTGATCGCCTGGTTGAAATACCTTATTCCTATATCCGGAAACCTCTTGAAAACCTTCTGATATGGAATGTACTCCACCCTGTCACCAGTCAGGAGTTTCCATTTAATGACCCAGTAATGACAAAAACCACAATTCCCGTCCCAGGCCATTACAGGTTTGTTATCAGGAGGATGGTCCGTATGGTGAATGTTTTTGAACAGCATTACTAAAAAATTTTCACAACCATTATATGAGCGGGTACTTCTGTATTGTTTGAAAGCTCGCGCATCTTATCCCCTTTTAGAAAAAGGGTCTCTCCGATTGTCAGAAAGCATGCCTCTCTCCCGCTCTTTACACTTACTTTTCCTTCAAGGCCAATGAACAGCACATCAAAAGGGTTAGTGTGTTCAGGTATCTTTTCTCCGGGTTTAAGGCTAAGCATTATAGCCTCTGCTTTCTCCCCACTGTACATTATCCTGCCGTCAACTCCGGCATCAACCTTTTTTGCATCACCAGGGCTTATCTTTTTCATTTTATATCCTGGTTTACTTGTCCTTTATCATGGTCAGCAGCATCTTGTAGTTCTCAACTGCCAGTAAAGCATGAGGGATGTTTGCGGGCATTATAACAGATTCCCCTTCACTGAGTAAATGTGGTTTGCTTGCTATCTTTATTTCTGCCTTGCCCTCAAGTACCTGCACCAATGCATCAAAGGGAGCTGAATGCTCGCTGAGTTTCTGACCCCTGTCAAATGAGAAAAGGGTTACATTTCCACCAGCGCTTTCAAGTATTCTCTTGCTCACTACACTGTTGGATGCGTACTCAATGTCTTTTTTGAAGTTGATTATCTTGCTGTGTTCAGTCGCGCTCATATCAAAATTTAATTTTTAGGGTTCTAAGTATTAAGCTAACATATTTTACAGAGGTTTTGTTCTCTTGTTTAATACAAATTTAAAAATTATGCAATAAAGTACTTTTTTAATTTATTAATAAAAAATGTTAAAGAATTTGCAAGTTTGTTTATATTAACTAACTTTGCATCAACAAATACATTTTCTTATGTTATTCTTATTAAAATACATCAGGATATTTTCATTTGCATTGACAGCACTTACTTCGGTTCCGCTTATTATTAACTACTTCAGGGAAAGTGAAGTGCCATATGAATGGATTATTACACTACATGTGTGTTTTGGTGTGCTATTTATTATTTCGGCAATCCCGGGAATGATCCTTGAGAAAAGGGAGAACCGGTAACAGATCACAATTTTATAATTTATATAAAATGCAAACAAAAAGACAAAAAGAGATATTGGATACGGCCCTCAATCTTATCGGTCAAAGAGGGATACAGGGTCTTACCATTAAAAACCTGTCAAAAGAAATTGGGATTTCTGAGCCTGCGATTTACAGGCATTACGACAGCAAGATCGATATACTTCTTGCCATTCTAGATGTTTTCAGACAGAACACTGAGAAGTTGTATGACAATGCTTCAAAAAAAGATATTCCTGCTCCTGAAAGACTGAGCCTTATATTCAGCAGGCACTTTGATACTTTTTCTGAAAACCCTGCACTTATTCCAGTAATTTTTTCAGAAGAGGTGTTCAGGGGGGAAGAAGGCCTTATGGACAAGGTATCTGAGATAATTACAAGGAACATCCGGACACTTTCCGGAATCATTAAAGAGGGGCAAAAAAATAATGAAATACGCGATGATATTGATGCCGGCCATATTGCTGTAATAATTATGGGAAGCCTGAGGCTGTTCATCAAGAAATGGCAGTTTGCCGGATATTCCTATGATATAAAAAGGGAAGGAAGAAAACTTGTTAAATCATTGAAACGGCTAATAATTAAAGGAAACAGTTATGAAATCAATTAATGTAAAGAATGCAACGATAAAGGAAACCCCTCACGGTGTGGATGTACGACCAATTTATGACAGGTATAATGCCCAGGCAGTACATATTATGCTAAACCCTGG
>PWNY01000089.1 GCA_003557805.1 Bacteroidales bacterium
TTATTTTAAACTTTACAGCCCTGAACTAAGGGAAAAAAGGTGCAAGGTAAAACCAGGGCTGGTGCCACCTTTTTATGCCGACATGCCAAAAACCCTTGATGAAATTATGGAATCCGAATCCCGCTACATAGACTCCTACCTCAAAAATCCTTACCTGACTGATATTAAGTATTTCTGGAAAGCCTTCGTCAATATCGTGTTCAAAGGTGCCAGAAGTGCCTGATTCTTTCCTGTTATTTCCCCTTTTATTAGTATTTTGCCTTTTATGTTTCAATTAAGGACTTACCTTTTTTGTGCCCTGATTCTTTGCAGCACAAATCTGCTTGCCGGGAAACAGGGATTACCCGAATGGGAAGCAGGCATTTCTACTGTTGTAAGCAAGAATGGGAACAAGCCCTTCTGGCTTGTTTCAAACCGCCAGGGCAGGTATATGCCCGCAGGTAATGCAACTGCAATAGATTTGTCTTTTCACTCGGTAAAAAAAGGAGATAGAGTTTTTGACTATGAGTATGGCGTGGAAGCCTTTGGCAGGCTGGACAGCGAGAACAGTTTGTGGGTTCACCAGCTCTACGGGGGATTGACTTTTTATGGCCTTATAAACATAAAAGCCGGCAGGTGGGAAGAGATAATTGCCAGCAAGGAGCCTGGTATTTCCACCGGCTCAGTGATTTGGTCGGGAAATGCCCGGCCTGTGCCCAAAGTACAGATCGGCACACCTGGTTATGTTGAAGTGCCATATACCAGGGGCCTTGTTGAAATTAAAGGGCTCATTTCGCACGGCTGGCTTGATGACAACAGGTTTGCAAGCGATGTATGGCTGCACCACAAAAATGCATTTGTAAGAATTGGCGGGTCCTTTCCTGTTAATGTTTATTATGGCCTTAACCATTATGCACAGTGGGGCGGAAGTTCACCCCGGCATGAAGAGCCCTACCCGGCCGGTCTGGATGCATTCTTAAGGATCTTCTTCATTGAATCTGCAAACCCTGACCACCCCGGCTCCCCTCAGACATGGATAAACCATAAGCTCGGCAACCACATTGGTTCACGCAGTCATGGTGTTGACATAGAAACGGGTGGTTATACAGCCGGGGTTTTTCTGCAGGATATAATGGAAGATGGTTCTGGCTGGAGAAGGCAGAACTTCCCGGACGGGCTTTGGGGTATCTGGCTTCGCAGCAAAGAAGGAGGCCGGTTTGTACAGGCAGTTACATATGAGTATTTGCAGACAACAAATCAGAGCGGCCCCTATCACGACATTGACGGTGAGATTGTGGGTGGCAATGACAACTATTTCAACCATGCAATCTACCAGTCAGGCTGGTCGTATCACATGCATACAATTGGAACACCCTTTATAAGCTCCCCTGTATATAATGATCCGGAGTTTCACCGTTTTGTAAACAACCGGGTAAGAGCCCATCATATAGGCTTTAAAGGCCATATTATACCCGGTGTAACATACAGGAACCTGATGAGCTATTCAAGGAACTACGGCACCCATAATGAACCTTTTGAAAACAAAAAAGACCAGATCAGCATGATGCTTGAAGTTGCCACCCAGGTGGGTTTATTGGGGCTTAATGTTGCACTTGCCATGTCGGTTGATTATGGCGATATGTATGGAAACAACCTTGGTGTAATGCTCAGGTTGTCAAGAAAAGGAATATTTGACTAAGATACCCGATGAAAAACCTCCGCTACCTGATTGTAATTTACCTGGTTATAATTGTTGTAATTACCTTTATGCCAACCCCAGGTGTGAACAGGGCCCTTAACGATATAACCGTGCTTAGCTTCAGGGCAGATTACCTGTTGCATACGCTGTTCTTTCTGCCCCTTGTTCCCCTCTGGAAGCTATGCTTTAAAGAGCATCCGCTTTGGTTGATAATTCCCGGGAGTTTTCTGGTAGCTGTTTTTTCCGAGGCTTCACATTATGTGATTCCATACCGGTCGTACAACATAAATGACCTTGTAGCAAATGTACTCGGAGTGTTTATTGGAGCCGCACTTTTATTTATCCCTTTTATTAGAAACCTCCTGACTGGTAAACTATAAATGATGGATGCAATAAAAGACTTAAGGGGTATCGCCCTTTTCATGCTTATAACAATAGTCTTCCACATAATATGGAAGCTGTTTAGCGGCTGGTTTGAAAACACTGCGGTATATATTGCAATGTCAGACTTTACAACCTCCCTGGTATACTATTCATCAGTATGGGTAAATGAACTGCTTATAGGGGGCCGGATGACCCGTATCGACGCATCCTTTACAATGGCCCTGGAATCTCTGACTGCAAATGGATCTGTAACCAGGCAACTGATAGTCGACCACACCTGCTCCGGTCTGAAGCAATTCTACCAGGCTTTCTTCCTTTTCCTTATTTATCCGGGCATTGCCCGTCACAAGCTTTGGTATATACCAATTGCCTTTGTTGTAATGCATGTGGTGAACATATTCCGCATTGTGGCCCTTTCCTTTACCATGCTCTATGCTTACCAGCACTGGGACTTTGTTCACGACTGGGTGGTTCGCCCCCTTTTCTACGTGGTGCTGTTTGGGTTGTGGGTGGTATGGGATAAATATTTTTATGCTGCAACTGGTTCGAAAAATTGAAAGATCCAGGATTTAGGGAAGCTTACAAGTAGATCAATACGGGCATCCTATCCCTCTGCTGCGGTAGCGGGAGCCACAAAAACCATATGTCAGGCTAAGGCCGGTGAATGAGTACCAGTCGTTTTGACCGGGATCTCCCTTGTGGCTGACTTCGTCCAGGTAATCTGTGCTGGTGATGCGCATACCGATATCGAAGGTGGCGGAAAATCTGCTGCTGATGTTGAATTTGACTCCTGCACCTGCAAAGCCTGCCAGGGCCAGGTTGAGGTAGTCCTGATCGTCTTCGGGATGCCAGTGGCGGCCCCCTGTTTGTGTACGGTAGGCTCCGCCGTGAGCGAACTCCATGGGATTAGGGCTGAAGTAAATACCTCCGGCACCTGCAAACAGGAATGGAGTCCACACGGTATGCATGTTGCCTTGTTCAAATGGCAGAATATTCAGTTCGCTTTGTGCGCTGAGTTCTACCATGTCGGTTTCAAACTCATAGTAAAAAGCTGGATAGGCAGGGTGGTCAAGTATATTGTTGTATGGTTGCTCGGTGCTGCGATCACTGCTGCGCAACACGGTGTAGGTGGCGTTTATGCGGGTTGACAGCCGCTGGTTGTGGTTGAACCTGGCCACTACCCCGGCTGCCGGGTAGACCTTGTAGAACATCCTTTCGGTATTCAGATCCCCTCTGTAGGCACTGAACCCCATATAAAGCCCGGCTTCAAAGTTTTGTGAATGCAGCATGCCGGGCAAGAGCATCAGAAGAGAGAGCAGAATATTTAAAATGTATCCGGGCATATTACCAGGTGGTCTTATAGATAAACAGCGTAATTTTCGAATAAGTATTGCGATTAAATGGCAAAAATATAAGATTTTCAATTACCAACCAGCGTGAGTGGTTACAAGAAATAACACCCATTTATAAGGCATGCCCCGGGAATTACTGATTAAAGAAAACAGAAAGCAATTAATGGAAAACAGAGCAGGATCCCCGTTAAATAAGGGATTGTTTGGCATTCTTGCTTATAAGATTTAAGTGACTTAAACGAAAAAAACACGCTTAAGATTGTAAGTAAAACCTCTGGCATGCCCGGATATTATGCCAGGAGCAGAGTGACCACTAGGATACACAAAATTAAAACTACCTACGAGTTTAACTCTGATGCAAATTAGATGCTTTTTTACTTCAGCTTTCTGGTAGTGTTATAAACTTTTTTTGCCGCAAATGCCGCACTTGCTGCAAGAAGAATCACAAGTCCATTACCAACCGGGGCGGGCTTGAAATCTTCATCACCGCCCCTGCGGTCATTGTAGGGAGGGTGGGGCTGGGAAAATACCCCAAGGAAGCCCAGGCATAAAACAGTGCAAATTAATATTCTTTTCATCATTCACGGAGTTTACTTTGGTTATTCAATAAGCAGCTTTTCAGAATAGTTTTTCCCTTCAGTATAGATACTTATCACATATACTCCCGGCCTGAAATCAATCATCCTGCTAAATTCAATTGACTGCCTCATGTTCCAGGCCCCGGCTACTCTCCCCTGAATATCTTTAACTTCTATCCTTGCATTTTCCGTTAAAACCGGGAAACGGACATACAGCTTGTTCTGGTTGGTAAATATCTGAATACCGTCAAGCAGGTTTTGTTCTTCCCTGAAATGAGCAGAATAAGCGGTAACAATATCTTCTTTGCCGAACCTTAGCTCAAAATCCCTCTCCCTGTTTTCTTCCTTGCTTGTAAACAAATAGGGCCCCTCATTCATATAATGCAATGAATCTGCTTTAAGGTCATACAGGTATACATCTGTTTCTGGTAAGTTGCCCGTAAGGCTTATATGGTGTGTGCTTTTTCCTTCCCTGGCTTTGAAGTAAAGGGGTATTACCAGGTTATTATCAATTATGTCAACTGATTGCTGTAGAAGTCTTTTGCTGCCTTTAAGCGAATAGAATAAAGGGGCATTGCCGGGGCGGAAACTCGCATCATATCTGTTGTCGTGGATGAAGGTCGGGTTGGGTTTAACGGCGATATGAGTGCGCTGTAAAGTGTTTCCGCCCCATGCCCCAGCTTCTAATGTAATCCTCTGGGTTGCTGTTTTGGTTTCTGTTTCAGGCTGGTGTATCCTTGCCCCGGCAGGGATCATAAGGCTGCCTTTTACACTGTTGTTTTCTTTATTTGTATATACTCTCTTTGTGGTTGTCTCAACATTACCCGTGGTTTTATAAGCTTTTGGCTCTTCAGGGTTTATAACCTTTATAAAAAATGAGGTTGCTACAGGTATAAAATCATCAGGGAATATGTCGTAGGAGCCTGCATCTTCATCCCACCTTTGCGGTGTGAGCTCAATGTTTTCACCTGTCCAGACATTATCACCATTGCCGTATATTAATATTCCGCTGGAGAAGGGGTTTCCGAGGAGGTGCCAACCAGGTTCGTACCTGTATGCCTCATTTTCATCTTCCATATTTCCTGCTCCCTCTATTCCCAAATCTTCCCATATTTTATCCTCTGATCTTAAGGCTCCAGTATAGGTGTATGTTGCCCCAACAGGGGCTGCAAAAAGATATCCAGTACCAGGAATAAACTCACTGTGGTCAAACTGGCCCTCATGGTTTTTATAATTAAGCCATGTGTCGCTTGCCTCACACCAGCGATAAAGTTCATACTCCTGGCCAACTGAGCCTGATAATAGAAAGTCTTCAATACATTGACCCTCTACCGGTGTCGATATCCAGTGCCAGTATGGGGAGTTATCTTTCCAACCTGATGTGGCGCATAAATACTGTTCTATTGTTGCTTCTAGTTCATGGTTGTTGTGTATAAGAGAAGCAGGAGCAAGGCCATTCTGGCCAGCCATAAGTACAACTGCACTCGCACCAGCATCATGTTCGTTATATATGGCTTCAGCCGAAAGGCCTGCCCCTGCTTCGATAACCAGTCCGGGGAGCTGGGAATAACCTATGGACTCTTTATTGTTGCTTTTACTCCCACTTGACCAGTTAGCTGTAATAACCATGTTTTCAGCCGGCATTATATATGGGCCGAACTCAGGCTCGGTGCTGAGAATATTGCCATGTTGGTCGGTCCAGTTTATGAAAGTGCCGGAAGCAAAGCCCCTGTCTGTTAAAAATATCAGGGATTCACCCGGTTCAATCAATGATGGATTCGCAATTGGTATTTCATTTTGGTCAACTATATGAAAAATCTCAACCGAAACATTATTCCCGTTACCAATTAATTCAATACTGTATTGGTTGGGGTAATCATTTTTTAGCAAGATATATCCCTTATCAAGAGTTACAGTTTTTCCCTCTTCAATTAATGCATTGTCAATGATAATAATATTGGAATTCTCACCTGGCAGTTTATATGCAAAATCAGGATGGGTTTCAGGATGTGCATTCCAGTTGATATATCCATTGTCACCGTATTCGTGCCAATTACCCGGACCATAAAACACATGAGATGCAAGCTGAAGGTTATCAATATTATTTATTAACTGCCTCCCTTTTAACCTTCTTCCAATATCTTTTTTTGTATCCTGACCATCTATTGTGGAGTACAACACCATTGTTGCATGTGTGTCAATCTCAAAATCTGAGGTGGTATTTGCAAAAACAGCCCTTTTGTCCTCATAATAAAGGCTTGCCTGTATTCTCGCTATTCTGAGAATCTCATTTTCCCCTACTGTTTGCAATGTTTGGCCGATTGCTGGTTCTTCGGAGACTAAAATAAACCTGTTACCATCGTGAGCAAGTGAGATATCGTTAAAGGCTGGCGGATATAAAAGATCACTGCTTCCTTCAACTACGTTGAGTCCGGACCCGGTTATAAACTCTCCTTGTCCCTTTATTTCCGGGTTGAATATAACCTCTACCTGTACATCGTTTATATAGAATGGCCTTCCTTGATTCTCAAGCAATACATCGATTTGAAACTCACTTTCTGAAACTTGCTCAAAATTGTCAAGTATGATTTTGTATGATTGCTCTGCCCAGAGCTGAGAAGTCAGCATTATCGATAATGCTTTACAAACCAAACCGATGAAAATAGATTTGAAGTGTGTTCTCATTTTAGATTGTTATTTGACAGATTCTGTTTCAGGGTTTTTCGATTTAACCTGTTTTAATATGTTTTTATTAAGCAGGGTTCGGTCAAGTATTGAAACAATGCCGTCACCATCAATATCCTCAGGTATATAACCTCTAAGTCCCAGGAATAACTTTGACAAAAGAAGGCTTCGGTCTGTAAGATTTATATAACCATCTCCATTCAAATCACCAGCATAAATAGCCCAGAGGTGCACTGTTTCATCATTTTCTTGAATAGATCCTTTATATGCTTGATTATTAGCAACTGCAGGGTTTTCGGTTTGATTACCCCGTTTGAAATCAGCAAAATAAGGCCCCGGTTGGCCAAAATCTAAAGGCTCTTGATATACAGTTTCTAAGTGGTTTCGATGATTTACCGATAACCAGTATGTCTCATTTAGCTCATAGCCATTTGATACGTCAGGAATTTCTAAAACCGCTTGCCCAGTTTGGCTTAAATTAGCGGTTGTCTCAAATACAACTTTTTCGCCCCATTTATATTCACTGTAATCTGCTGTTTTATGCAGGGATATGGTGATTATATCGGCTATACCATCTGAAAAGGCCGGAATGGGACCGTCTTTGCCAAAATCATGTGCCTGACGTAATTGGCCTGTTGCTTCATCAAACAGACCTTCGAGTAGTAATTCAATATGTAAAGACCGTGTGTCTTTATTGTTACTTTCAGATAGTGTCAGCTCGTTATTATTTCCAGAGCTTGCTGGGTTACATATAAATATTATTAAACAAATCGCTAAACTATTAGTCAAATACTTGTTAAAAGCAAATAATAGTCTATACATACCAAATAAAAGTTGTTTAAAATGAATATAACGTATTCAAAAATAATAAAAATTTTAAAATTCCAAATATTTTAAATAAAAAAAGTAATAATAAAACACAAAAAATACCTGTTTGATATAATTTGATTTTCAGCTTTCCTTTTCTTTCCTATTGTTTTTTGTTTTTTCTTATTGTTTCCTGTTTTTTTCTGCATCCCCATATATCTAATAAGTTTGTATCTTTACTGGTTCTGTTACCGGGCCCTATGCCCATTGTAAAACCTCCTGCTATGCATTGTATTAACCGGCGGCTTACATAGTATGATCAGTACTCCCAA
>PWNY01000167.1 GCA_003557805.1 Bacteroidales bacterium
TGCTTCGGGCTCAGTTCAAGCAGGTAATGGCTTTCCGACTCTTCTGCCAGCACTGCAGAAAACTCCTCGCTGTATCTCTGTATCTCCAGGTCTTCATATGACAAGTCGGTGCCGGCAAAAGACTGCCCCTTCATGTGTGAGGCAATCCTTCTTTCCCTTCCATAGGCCGGCATGTAGAGATATAAAACATCATCAGGCAGTGACAAAAGTGCTATGCCTGCCTCGTTTGCAGGGGCAGTGAAACGAAAAAGATGCCTGTCCTTTCCTTTTTGCCATATCCGGGCCTCCCTTCTCCTTTGATTTCCGCTTCTGTCGGTAAGAGTCATGATAACAGTACTTTCCTGGTCCTGGCTTGCAAAAAGCACCTGGCTCATGCGGTCTAAAACTTCCCCTGCATCAGCAGCAAATAGTTCACCACCTGAAAAAAACAGGGCAATTACCACCACCAGCTTTGTAAGATTATGGGTTTTCATAATATGACCATATACCGGTTATTCTTTTATAAAAGTTTCTTTTACATCACCCGCTTCTTTGATCTTACGTCCGGCAAACAAAAGAGGCAGCAGGGTCAGGGTTGCCACCCCGGCAATAAACATGGTAAAGGCCAATAACAGACCCAGGCGCTGCAGAGGTACCAGGTTGGAAAACAGCATCATGGCAACCCCTGCTATTATTGATGCCATGCTTATCAGTATCGATTTGCCACTGGTGCGTACGGCCCTTTCCAGGCTATCCCTTTCGCTGAGCTGAAGGCGTATGCCCTCTGTATACCTGCTGGCAAAATGAATTGAAAAATCTATCCCTATTCCAATTGTCACGCTCCCGCACAGCACCGTGGCCACATCAATTGGCACGCCTGTAATCCCCATTATTCCAAAAAGTGCGACCAGGGTTATACCAATCGGGACAACTATCAACAATCCGGTTTTTGAGGAGCGCATAATAAGGCTTGTCAGCAACATTACGAAAATAACAGCAAATATCAGGCTGTTGACCTGGCTTCTTACAATATTGTCGTCAAGGAACTTCAGCAACACAGGAGTGCCGGTTACTGCCATCCGGCATCCTTCCCCTGAATGTTGTTTGACATACTGGTCAAAGTTGCTTTCTATTTCACGGAGCACCTCCAGGTCAGTACGGTTGACAAAGCCGTGTATAACGCCTTCCTGTAGGTCATAGCTCACCAGTTGCTCCATTATCTCCTGCCCGTCCAAAAGGAACCAGAGCTGGGATATCTTCTCCTTGTCTGTGGGGATTGTCATGTCTCCTTCCAGAACAAAATTCAGCTGACTGATAAGGTCTGCCACAGAGTGGCTGTGAGGAATGTAGCTGAAGCCCTGCATATATTCCTGTGTCTGGCTTATTTTGCTGAGAACCTCGGGGCTTTGCATATCTCCCTCGAAATGGATATAAAGTGGGTTGCTACCATAAAACTTTTCCGAAAGTATATTTTCTCCCTGTTTTACTATACTGTTGTCCCGGAAGTAACCAACAACATCAACGCTTCTGGTAATGCGTGTAATTCCGAATATGCCTGCAATGACAACAACGGTCCAGAAAGCGATGAGCAGCTTTTGGTGGTTGCAGGATAAATTAAAAAGCCTGTCAGCAAATTTGTCAAAGATGTTCTCACTGGCTTTTGGGGCAAGCTTTTTATTATTATTTGTTACATACATCATTGCCGGTACGAACACAATAGTAAGTATCAGTGAGAACAGTATACCTGCTATCGAGAACATTGCAAACTCCCTTATCAAAATCAGCCTCGAACCAGCAATGAATGAGAAGAACCCGGTCATGGTCGTTACAGATGCAAGTATTACAGGCAATGCAATATACCTAATTGCTCGCTGCATTGCCTTGTAGGGCTCCGCCCTGTGTTCAACCTCTGCGGCATTGATAACGTGAATGGCATAATCGTTGCCCAGGGCTATCAGGAGTATAGGGATAGCGTTGGTAAGAATGGTAAGCTTATAGCCAAGGAGTGCAATAAGTCCCATAACCCAGACCGTGGCTATGACTACCGTGAGCATTGGCAGCAACACCCCCTGAAAGTTCCGGAACCCCGCGTAGAGCACCAGGCATATCAATATGAATGCCAGAGGCCCTATTGAAAACATATCGCTTATTATAATGCGGTTGAGTTCAAGAAGAGTTAACGGCATGCCACCGTAAAAGATGTTTCCTTCAAATGGGATGCTTTCAACTTTCTGCTGCACCATTTCAGTTACTTCAACCCTGTTTGCATCTGGTTTGATCCTGCCGATCAGAAGGGTTGCCTTTGCATCCTCTGAAACCAGCCACCCTCTTAATGCCCTGTCTTCCAGTATGTATGCTTTGAGAGAGTCGAGATATTCCCTGCCTTCAGGAATGTTGAACTGGTCAACAAGAGGCCTGATTTCTATGCCAAATTCTGTTGACCTGACATCGGGCATGCTTGTCAAACTGGTAACATAGCCGATCTCAGGGATGGAGAGGATACTGTCGGTTGCCCTGCCCGTGATTTCAAGCATATCTGCAGAAAATACATCCTTGCCCTCAAGACCAACAATGATAATATCATTGCCACCGAATGTCTCTCCAATTTTATTGAAAAGGCGCACTGACTCGTTATCCTCCATAAGATAACTCATAACATCGGCATTGACCTTAATATCCTTTAGGAAATAACCCATTAAGAGGGTAATGGCAACTACTACTGAGATTATCAGATACCTGAACCTTACTACTCTTTCAGCAAAGGTGTTCATCAGCCGGGTTTTTCAATAACTATCGGTGTTGCATTTTCAGTGTGTAAAAATAGTGTTTTATAGGCACCGAAAGAACCCAGGTAGTTTAAACAGGGCACTATTTTTCCAACTAATATATCAATTGCCAGGACAAGTGGCATATTCCCCGGGTTGGTTTTGCAGAAATATTTGGAAAACCGATATAAATTAAATAATTTTACACGATGGTTTAAAAATTTTACACATGAGTTCCTCTGAAAAAGCTTTCCCCCCATTTTTTGAGCCTTAACTTCTTGTCTGTCCTGAAAAAAGGTCCTATTCTGAAAAAATATTTACAGTTTATAATTGGATAATATATTGGCCAAATGGGGCCGTGATGAATTCTCCTTACCATTGGCTTTTTAGTACAACCTTAACAAGAATATTAATCAAAACAAACAAAGATGAGAAGCATATTTTACGTTTTTGGTATAACTGCTCTTTTGGTTATCATTAACACTTCCTGCGAAAAGGATGATACCGGTCCCAACCTGTCCAGTGAATTTGATTTTATTGCACTGCATCTGGAGAATGGCACCCTGGAACAGCCATATTTTTCTTTAATGCGTATAAGAGATGGTGAACCTGAATTCACCCATCTTAGTGATGTTTATCCTTTTGATTTTGACAGCTCGCCCCAAAATCATGAATCCCGATGGAAATCGCGCCTGCACCAGGGCAGCGGCAAACTCGGCATGATATTGCCAAGAGGGCTTTCAGAACAAATTACAAATCAGTTTGGTGAAGAACTTACGGTTTGGACAGGTGCCTGGATGAATATGCCTGAAGGGAGCACAAATGAGCTTCCACTGCTTAACCCGTGCACTGATTTTGGTTATGATGCGGACTGCAGCAGATACAGCTATACCCGTAGACACTCTGTGCGCATCGGAAAATGCGGTAATGTTTTTTATCTGGCCTCTTCTTCCTATAAGGCAGGTGGCTGGCACGAGGAACCGCGCTACAGGCTGGTAAAATATAACCCCGGTTCAGGAGATTACAAGATTTCTCCGCTCATCTCCGACTGGACCCTGAGCCAGCCAGAAATTAACCCGGACACATATGGGCTGGCAGGGATATCCGAAGAAATTTACCCGTCTTCATGCGGGCGGTATGTATATGGCCGCACCCAAGCCTGGGGGATCAGCGGGGGAACCCTGATCTCCAGCCGCGGGATCATGTTCCGGTATGATTTTGAAAACGGGGAGTTTTCACGTGTTGAAAATGTGGGTTATGGTTTCAATCCCATGTTTGTGACAAGGGATGACCGTTATGTGGTATATAGAGATGCCAGTGATGGCAACCAGAACAAAATGGTGGACCTTCAAAGCGGACAGGTTCGTCAGCTTGAGACCACTTTTGGGCCCAGCCATCAGACAGGGACAAACAATTTCGGGATTTTGGGAACTGCTTACCCACTGCGTGAGTTCAGGTATTACAATGCCGTTAATGATGAGATGGTAAGGGTTCCTGTTCCTGACCACATTAGCAGTCTTCAGTTCTCGGCAGATGGCACCTTTGCCTATTTTCGCTACCGCTCCGGAGACAAAAACTATCTGCTCAGAACAAGTGACCTTACTGAAAACGCTACCGTTGATACGATTGCAGTTCTGCCTGATAATGTCAGGGTAATGACCCTGCTGCCGCAATAAAAAGATTGCAGTACCAGGCTGGAGGGGTGTTTTAATATAAGGGAAAAACAGGCAACTGTCCCCGGTCTGCTTAGGAAGTTCACCAGTACAGCTTTAGCGGTGCTATGCAATGCTGGTTCGTCTATTGGTGCAGATTTACCGGCAATAATCCTGGCAGATGACCATCTTTAGGGTGTTGCCTTTACCAAAGAATGCCTTTATTACGACAATAGTTCATGCCAGACTATAGATATAGGCCGTGAAAAAATTTATGCACGTTGAGTTTGGGAATATTAAAAATGCATAAATTAACCCTGTGAAATTCAACTGTTAGTATTCCTGCCAGGAGGTGCTTTTTTGTAAACAGGCGGGCTGGTTATATGTGTACATCAATAAATCTTTAAGGCATGAAAATATGGTGTTTGATATTCAGCCTGCTTGTGCCGGCTGTTTTATCTGGTCAGCCCAATTTAACTCCCGCCCAAACAGAGATAATGACACTTGGTGTCTTTCATTTTGCCTACCCAAACCTTGATGCCGTCAAGGTGCAGGAGGAGGATCAGATATCTGTGCTGGATGAACCATTCCAGTCTGAAATAAAATCCATTGCACAAGCTGTGGAGGAGTTTGATCCTACAATAATTGCAGTTGAATGGCGGCCCGGCAGGCAAAGCTATATCGACTCACTTTATTCACAATACAGGGAAGGCAGTTTCACCCTTGGGAAAAATGAGGTGTACCAGCTGGGTTTCAGGATAGGTGAAAAGCTGGATATTGAAAGATTATATTGTGTTGATGACTGGGGCCGCCATTATGAAAATATTACAGAGATCTTCAATGACAGTATCCGGCTTGAGAAATTCGAACAGTTTTACACCAGCCAGGCAGATTCAATATTTAAAATGTTTGACTCACCGGGAAAGGTGACAAGCATTATCGATGAACTGATAATGCTCAACTGCCCGGAAAGGCTCCGGAAACGGCTGGCTATATACTTATTGCACCCCTTTAAATACGAGGAATCTCCCGGCGACTTTACCGGGGTTGATTTCGAGACCGGAAGGTGGTACAACAGGAACCTGCGTATATTCCGTAACATTCAAAGGATCCCGCAAACCTCAGGGGACAGGGTGTTGCTTATAGTTGGCGCAGAACACCTGAACCTGCTGAACCTGTTTTTTGATGCATCAGTAGAGTTTAAACTGGTATCACCCTTGCCATTTCTTGAAAAGGCCAGGGTGATCAATTCAGCTCATATTGATTAGAAGAACAGCAATCCAGCCACCCTTTTTACACCGCTTCCCATTTTCCTGCTTAAATCACCCCCTTTTCTGAACCGGTGATGTTCCCTGGCTTGGATCATTCTTAAGCCGGGGCGGCAGAAAGTCTC
The DNA here is from genome assembly GCA_003557805.1 of Bacteroidales bacterium. Lineage (GTDB taxonomy): Bacteria > Bacteroidota > Bacteroidia > Bacteroidales > UBA7960 > PUPG01. The sequence goes on from PWNY01000167.1 coordinate 5,790, forward strand.
CGGGGTAATTTGTCACATATTCTTTGCCAAATAGGCGGTTATGGATCTGGGTGTTCTTGTATACATCCCAGTCAAACTTGCCTTGCCGCCTGAAGTACAGGGTTATAACAGATGAGGACATGACAATGAAAGTGGAGTAGAGTATGGCAAGCCATAACATCTGGCTTTGCACCGGTTCATTGAAGCTCAGCAATATGATCGCAAATGATACCGGACCATTCTGTATACCGGTTTCAAGGGATATGGCTCTTTGGAAAAGTGGGTACATGCCGACCAGCCTTGAAAACCAGTATCCAAAGAAGAAACCGGCCATCCCTATACCTACGGTGGCTATATATACCTGAACTGGAGTTTGCAGGAATAATCCACCGTGACGGACAAAAGCAGTAAGTATAAGGTATAGTATCACCATGATTGCCACAAAACCTGCTGTGTCTTCGGCGGTTTTTGCCCAGCCCGGCGATTTTTTTCTGAGTATCATGCCCATTACAACCGGTACCAGTACCAGTATCAGGGAACTGATTATATTGCCGGTTGGTATTACAAAGTCGGTCTCTGCACCGGCGGCCCTCATGGTTTCAGATATCTGAGCCGTAAATCTCACAGTATACAGGTTTAGCAATATGGGCATCATAAAAAGGGCAACTACGGTTGAGGCTGTGGTCATTGAAATGCTAAGGGCAACCGATCCCCTTGAAAAATAGGCGAACATATTTGAAGTCGTTCCCCCTGGCAGGCAGCCAATGAGTATCAGCGCAATCGCGAAGGCCGGGTTCAGGTTAAGCAAAATGGCAAGGCCCAGTGCCAGCAGCGGCATCAGTCCGAACTGGGAAAGGAAGCCGATAAAAACACCCCTGGGGCTTCTTGCAACTGCCTTGAAGTCATCTACTGTAAGGCTTGATCCCATTCCAAGCATGATCACAAAGATCATGATGGCAAGCAGTATCTGGTCATGGGCATATAATAGCTGGGATGGAAATTCCATAGGTTAACTTTTTTTATTGCTTCCGTTTGTAAATATATCCTGGATCACATCGCTGAACTCTTCATTCACAACATGGCGCCTTACCTTAAACAGGTTGGTAAGCTCATGGCCAACCCTGAAGCTTCTGTCCAGTATTCGAAAGTTCCTGATGAGTTCATAGCTCTTAAACCCACCGGATACAGATATAAGCCGGCGTATTTCCTGGTGAATGATCTGGTTTGCCTCATTGTTACTGGCAAGCTCAGCAAGGGAGTCCACCCGGTTGCCATTTTGCCTGAAGGCCTCCTGTAAGGGAACAACAAGCAGCCCCAGTGACTTCTGGTCCTGGCCCACTACCATGCACTGGTCAATGTACTGGCTTTGCTGAAGCCTCATCTCAATTGGTTCGGGCTCCACGTTTTCGCCACTGGACAGGACAATGGTGGCCTTGGAGCGGCCCAGTATCTTCAGGCAGTCATTATGTGTTATCATCCCCAGGTCACCGGTACGGAACCATCCATCTTCAAAAGCATGTTTCGTAAGCTCTTCCTCTTTGTAATACCCGGCCATTACCTGTGGGCCCCTGACCTGAATCTCACCCCGCATTGACCTTCCTTCATGGGGCAGGTTAGCGTTCGGGAAAAGAACCTTTCCGCTTTCGGGATCCACTAATCTTACCTCTGTTTTACGGATGGGAGGCCCCACGGTGCCTACTACAAGGTTTAATTTTGGACGGACAGAGATAACAGGTGAGGTTTCTGTAAGTCCGTAACCTTCAAGAACCGGTATTCCTACATAGTTAA
>PWNY01000136.1 GCA_003557805.1 Bacteroidales bacterium
AAGAAGCAGGGCCTTTTTTAAAAAAATACAGATGGGCTTCTATTAATAAAGAGTGTAATAAAAGAGGTTTATTACCAGGGTTAATCTATAGTTTTGGCACACTTTTAGAAATTTCCGGGAATAAAGTAAAATCAGTTATTTCAAGAAGGGCATAATTAGATATTGTATTTACAATTTGATGATAATATTTAACTTATAAAATAATTGAAAAAAAGAATTGTAGTAAACGAAATCAATATTTAGGCCAGATAATTTTTTCATCTTTCTTGCAAAATTTGAAAATCAAATGAAAAGAATAATTTACATACTAGGTTTAAGCCACAGTGGTTCTACTTTGATAGAGTATTATCTTTCAAGTTTTGAAAAAAGTATTGGAATTGGAGAGGCGTATAAAACGATGCATGCTTTTCAAGATGGTAATTTTAACAGGTTTTCAGAATTTGACCGAAATAGAATAAAAAATATATCATTTTGGCAAAAAATGGCAGATTCAGCAAAAGAATACAAAAATGCTAAAGAGCATTATATTGCAATGTATAATTATATTCTTAACTCTGAAGAGTTTTCTAAATATGATCTTATCATTGATTCATCTAAGAAACTGGAGGGTTATAAAGTATTATCAGAACACTTTGGTGATCAGGTAACAGCTATTGTTCTTTATAGAGACTTGCGAGCCTGGATTATATCATCGATAGAAACAAACATAAGAAAAAAACGCACTAACGGTTTTGGAAGTAATTTTAAATACTGTTATAGATGGTATAAAGAGCACTTTTTTATTAATCGTTATATCAAAAAATCTAATAATAAATATTTTAATTTATCGTATGATCTATTTTGTTTAGATTTTGAAAATGAAAATGAATACATCAAAAAAAAATTGGATTTAAAATCGAATCCTGACTTAAATAAAACAAATAGCATAAACCTTCTGGGTAACAGAATGAAGAAAAAGGCAGAGGTCAAGCTTGAGATAAAATATGACTACAGATGGATGTACAGAAGTGAGTGGCATATGCCTTGGTTTTTAGTACCGGTTGTAAAAAAAGTTAATAAAGAAAATGTTTGGAAAACCTTTTCTTGATAATTAATTAAGAGAGCTATTTTTTTGTATGTGGGTTTTAACCGGTTGCGAAAAAATGACTAGATTTGTGATCTCTTAGACTCAAGATAGAGTTAAATAGAGACAGGCAATGTTAACCAAAGAATTTGAGCAAGTGAGGTTGGAGGCAATGAGCAGTTTTAAGGTGTGTTATAAATCGGAGATACACGCTCTTGGTTTAGATAGGAATCATGTTTTTATGTTGGCTTGAACACAGCAATTAAATAAAATAATTATTTTAATGTTAAATGAAAAAACTATACTTCTATATGGTTTCAGAAGAGGTGGGACGAATATCACATGGAATATTATGCAATCTCATCCCTACATAAGTTCGCCTATCTATGAAACGAAGGAGCTTTTTTATAGATCAAAAAGGTTAAAAATAATTTATAAATTAAATCATTATTGGTCAGGAAAAAGAATTGTTGATAAAGAACTATTTAAATTTAAGATGGATAATCTTAACCATGTTGATAATAGATACAGTTCAGAAGGTGAACTTTATACTAAAGGTCAATTAAAGAATTGTGCACTATGTATGAAATCTGTTAATGAACAAATGATTTATACTGATGTTATTCTAAAAACTTACCCGGATTTATACTTTATTGCACTGACGAGAAATGGTTATGCACTGGCTGAAGGATATATAAGAAGAGGAATGAGTGCTTCTGATGCTGGTAAAATATATAATCGTATTTACGAAGAAATAAAACGTTTATCTAATATTATATCAAAATATAAATTAATTAAATTTGAAGATGTGGTAGAAGACCCATTTGGGATTTCAAAGGAATTGTTTCAATTTGTAGATGTGAATCCTAAAGCTTTAAAAAAACTACGCTTTAAATCAAAAAAAGTAGTCAGTGAACAGGGGAAACATAAAATCAGGTTTGGAGAGGAACATCGAAAATATTGGGTAGACGAAGATAATGTATCTAATATAATTGATAAAAAAATTGGAGAAAAACAGATCAGATTACTGTCTTCTAAAGATATTAAATCTTTTAACAGAGAGGCAAAATCTGCACTGCTATATTTTGGGTATGATATTTTATAATTAAGTGTTTAGCTTATTTTAGACAAGTAAGAATTGTTTGGCAATATAATTATATTTATGTGTAATAAATTTAAATAATACCTATAATTATATATTATATGTTTTGATAGATAAATATCATAAAAAGAAATTTAAAACTAATAAAGCAATTTTTGAAGTAAAAGATAATATTCTGAAGAAAGAGTATTTTAAAACTGGAGATGCTGCTCGTGATTTTAAATTATTAAAGGAGGTACAGCGACAATATCAACCACAAAAACTTAATTCTTGGTTTTATCGACCATTAGAAGTCTATTGTAATCCAACAGCAAATTCTATTGAGATGGAGTATATTCCATGTGAAACGATTCGAAAGGTATTTTCAATAAATAGAAAACCCCAATTATACTATCATATGGGGAAATGGCTTGGTATTCTTCATAGGTCTACAGAGAAATCCGAATTTACGCGGGTTATTGCATTCAGAGATTTTTCAGATGTAAACTTTTTATTAGATCTGAATGAAAAAGTAGCAGTTGCTATTGATCCAGGTAATTATAAAAAAATGTTGAATCATCCCAGTATTTCAATTATGACTGGTGCATTTTCGATTCAGAGGGGAGTTTTAAAAGTTAGTAATAATTATATAAAGGTCTGGCTATCTCTTTATTATTACTTATTTGGTTATTTAAAAGGGTGTGGCAGACAGTCTTTACCATTACTTGACAAAGGAATCAAAGAAGTATCAAAGAGACAAAAGGTATTTTGGCATATTAAAAAAAAGATGCCATTTAAGGAAAAAGTGGTTCGGACTGGAGAATTAATATTATTAATAGTAAATATAAAATTTATATCGTCTTTTTTAAGAATTAAGATGCGGACCCATTAATAACCTGATTGACATAGTTTCAATTTAATTTGTTTCAATAATTAAAAACTGATTTAAATAATAGTTGTCGGATAATAAAAAGATTCTCATTTTTTTAGGTTCATTAACCAGTGGAGGCACTGAACGTGTAGTCGCAACTCTTAGCAAATATCTTGCTCAAAATAATTTCGATGTAACTGTCGTGACTCTCGACTCTACAGAGCGGGATTTTTACAAACTTGATAACAAAGTGCAAAGAATTGCGATGGATGCGGCAGGTGCAACTGCCGGAATAGACAAAGTATTTAAAAATTTACTGCGTATTTATCAGTTTAGAAAAATTCTCAAAAATCATAAGCCCGATATTATACTGGGTATGATTACACGGCATGCAGTTATAGCCCTGATTGCTTCTGTTGGTTTGCAGGTTAAGGTAGCGGTATCAGAACGAAATTATCCGGAGAAAAGGAAAAACCATTCGATGTGGGAGTTTTTAAGAACTGTTTTTTACCGGTTTGCGGATATGCATGTTGTGCAGACAAACAAAATTGCTGCTTGGTTAAAAAGTAATACCGGTGCAAAAAATATAAAGGTTATTCCAAATTCTATTTCTTGGCCTATCGAGAGATTTGAACCCATCCTGCAGCCCGAAAATTATATACAGCCTGCAGAAAAATTAATTCTTGCCGCCGGTACACTAAAACATCAAAAAGGTTTTGATTTATTGCTGGAAGCTGCAAATAAATTTCTGCCCGATTATCCCGATTGGAAAATGGTAATATTGGGTGAAGAAAAAAATGAATCGGGCAGCAAAGGACTCAGGAAAGAATTTGAGAAAAAAGTTGCAGAAAATGGGATAACTAAACGTATTTTACTTCCGGGGAGGGTTGGAAATATCGGGGATTGGTATAAGGCTGCAGATATCTTTGTATTAACTTCGAGATTTGAAGGATTTCCTAATGTATTACTGGAAGCTATGGCTTCAGGATGTGCGTCTGTTTCATTTAATTGTGATACAGGCCCCTCCGATCTAATCAAACATAACGAAAACGGTATTTTGATACCTCCAGAAGATATTGAAATGCTGGAAGCACAGATACGGTATATGATTGAAAATCCAATATTCAGGCAGAAAATATCAGATAAAGCCATAAAAGTAAGAGAGTTCTATTCGGAAGAAAAAGTTCTCGGAGAATGGACAAAAGTATTGGAAGAACTTGTATCTTCTGAAAATTAAATCGTTAGAAATCAACTAAAAAATTATATCAGTTGCGTGTCTGTTGAAGAGTTAATAAAGTAAGTCAGTTACTTCAATGAATATTTTAATGATATTACCCTATTTAAAAGCCGGAGGTACTGAAAGGCAGGCAAGTTACATCTCCAATTACTTATCAAATAACGGCCACCAGACTGACATTATCAGTATTGAAAATGAGCCTGCTTTTGAATATTTATTTGATAACTCTGTTACATATCTAAATTCAAAAAACTCATTTATTTATTTAATTAAGAATATATTTTTAATAATTAATAAAATTAAAAGTTATGAGACAGATGTAATTATCAGCCGGGCATGGAATTCTAATTTTATTTCAATAATAGTTTCAATAATTACAAGAAAGCCGGTTGTAGTTTTCTTGTCCGGGTCAATAGATTTATCTGGCAGTAGCTCTGTTAAGCGTTTTATACAATCTTGTTTAATTAATAAAGCGGCGAAAATCATTTCAGTTTCTGAAAAGTCAAAAAAAAATTGTATGAAATGGCTGAACGTGCCGGAAGAAAAAATTAAAATTATTTACAATGGCGTTGATACGGATTTATTAAATAAGTTAGCTAATGAACCAGTTGATATTCCTGAAGAGTTAAATCAGGATAGTTTTAAAATTGTATTTGTTGGGCGCTTAATTCACAGAAAGGGCCTTGATGTGCTGCTAAATGCCATTGCAAAAATGAATGGGAATAGAAATAACGTAACTTTGAGTATTATTGGTTCAGGTCCCGAACAAGAAAAATATCAACAACAAGCAGATACACTCAATATTCGTAACAAAGTGTTTTTTTTGGGAGAAAAAAGCAATCCATTCCCATATATAAAATATGGCGACATATTTGTTATGCCGTCCAGAAGTGAGGGGTTTCCAAATGTGTTATTAGAGGCGATGGCTCTAAAAAAACCTGTTATTTCCAGTGATTGTGAATCAGGCCCAAACGAAATATTAAATGACAAAAACGGTATCTTGTTTCCGGTTGGTGATTCAGCTTTACTTAAACAGGCCATAGAGGAATTTTTAGATTATCCGAATTTAAAAAAAGAATATGCAGAAAAAGCATATCAAACCGTTATATCCAAATTCAACCTTAATCACCAGTTAAAGGTTTTGGAAGATGAACTAAAAAATATTAATCAAGTTTAATTTAGTGTACAAATACTTGTGTTTAGTTTAAAAGAAAAACATTTAGACAGATTAAATGGTTTTGCATTTGCAATTTTGCTTGCAATGCCGGTAATCAGAAATGACATTATTACACTTCCGGGTCCTGCTGTTGTTTTGCCGGCATTTATACTTTTACTAACTGCTGCAATTCGATTGTTTAATTATGGAACAGTTAAATTTAGTATCAATTCAATTGGTTATTTTTACTTTGTATTACTTCTATTTTTATACCTGTTACTTTCCGGATTCTGGCATTCTTTCGGATTAAGCCTGACTCAGGATATTATTAAAATAATATTCATAGTTTTTGTTAGTACTTCTGTAATATTAACGTTTAATTTGCGAGCAGCAGAGCACTTCGTTAATTGGGTAATATTCTTTTCTGTAATATCTACAATTTTGTTAATAAGCTATTACGTGCAAGCTGCAAGTCTACGTGGATTTGGAATAGGAAATTATCTGACAAGAGCTCAATTAATCGGTGTAGGAGCATTAGCTTGTTACTCTAAACTGTTATTTTATCCTTCCAATCATAAAAAACTTTATCTGTTTTTAACGGGACTTTTGTTTTTGGGATTAGCTTTATCTCTTGCAAGGGCCGCTTTTTTAACAGGGGTAGTACTTGCTGTATTCATAACACTGTTTTACTTCCATACACATAAAGCCAAAAGTTACACATTAACCGAATGGTTTTTCAATAAGAGCACGAGAATCCTCAGTTTTGTTTTTGTTGGATTGGTAATTATTGTAGCATTCCAGGTAGAACGAACTGCTGATAGGTTGCGAAGATTGTTGGGAGGTAGTATAGGAGCAAGACAGGATTTATGGGAAAATTCAGTTATTGGATTCTTAGAGGCGCCAATTATAGGATATGGTTTAGGTAGCAGTGGAATGGTTTCGTTTGACTCTGCCACATATTATCCGCACAATTTATATTTACAGGTTCTTATAGATGGAGGCATTATCGCATTTCTGCTTCTGCTATCTATCACAATTTTTCCGTTAATATATGCTTATCGATTATATATGAATGGTTACTTAACTCTGAAAACATATATTTGGATTCCGATAATTACATGTTATTCATTTTTATTACTCGAATTTGCCAAGTCGAGTAATTTTTATGATGCAAGAGTTTTTATAGCCTTGGGTATTGTATCGGTAATTATTATAGACCAACTAAGAAGGTTAAAAACTAAATAAAACAATTTTATTTTGTGTTTACTTCTAATCAATTAAAAAACATAATTGTATTGTTGAAGTATTCAAGTGAGAAATACAATGCCTGAAAAATGTATAAATGACATATTATTAGATGTGAGAGAAATGAGTAATGAAAAGTTATTCAATCTGAGAGAAATTGATGCATTGATGTCACCATACCTGTTTCATTGGTTAGCGTTTAAGCCTTTAAAAAAATATTATTTATTAAATCATTATGGCTCATTAATTGACAGCCTGGTGACATACTTAAATATGAATAATCAGTCTTCATTTCTTGAAATTGGTTGTGGCACAGGGTCTGCATCTCTTTATCTGGCATCCCAAAATGACAGGTTACACTCTACCGGAATTGATTTAAATTCTACAAGAATCGATATTGCAAATAAACGCAAAAATTGGCATGATATTAAAAACTGCAGTTTTATAATTGAAAACCTCCTTGATTTTAAGACGGAAAATAAATTTGATTTAATATATAGTTTAGCAGCCTTCGAATTGATAAAACCTCAGGAAGCAGCATTAGAAAAGTTAAACAGTCTGGCAGGAGTAGAAGGGACTGTTATTTTAGATATGGCCAACCCCTATTATTTTAATAATTCAAGGAATCAGCTAAAACAAGACGATGTGCAGAAAATAGAGGGATTCTTTCAATCCAATGGCTATGATATTTTCAAAGAATTTCACAGTATAACTACCGGTTTAATTCCGCTGAAGTATTTAAAGCAGAACCCTTCTATTAATACAACTATCAGAATTGTTGCGAAAAAAAAGCTTAATCTGAACTGATTTTGAATAGGTACATATCT
>PWNY01000279.1 GCA_003557805.1 Bacteroidales bacterium
GACAGTACCTGCCCACCAGTAAAAATTTGAGGGCACAACTGGAGTACTATATTACGGGGATTTTCCGCAATGCACCACATCCCACCAAAAAGAGCCTGCTGAGCAAGCTTAACCCTATGCAGCGCCTGGTATACCTTGGGCTGAAAATCATATTCATTCCTTTAATGGTACTCTCGGGCCTGGCCTATATGTTCTACCGTTACCAGGCAGACGGGGAAATTGTGACAACAGGCATCGGTGACCTGGGACTGATTGCAGGCATACACACCCTGGGGGCGTACATACTGCTTGCCTTTGTAATAGTTCACATATACCTTATCACTACAGGGCACACCCTCACCTCAAACCTCAGGGCAATGATAACCGGCTGGGAAGAGCTGGATGAGGGTGATGATGGAGAAGAAACAGAAAAACAGGAAAAGAATGAGAACAATATTATTTAACACTATTGCAGCACTGCTGCTTTTATCAGTTACCGGCTGCGGCAGTATAAGTGAACCCTCTAATGCAGCCGCAGGGGTAAACGAATCTGAAATACTGCTTGCCTACCTGGAAGAGAACGGGAACATTATTAACGGACCTTCTGTACCGGCCCTGATAAATGCGGATGTCCTTTACAGTATGCTCCACGCATCCAATGTGCATGTAATTGACCTCAGGCCTGCCGGAGAGTATGCCGCCGGTCATATAGAACACAGCCACAACGTGCCTCCCGGATCTGTATTGGATCATTTTGAAGAACATATTGAGCCCAACTCATTTGACCTGATAGTCCTGGTATGTAATGATGCAATGCTTAGCACATATGTGAATGGGGTAATGCTGATCCTGGGATATGAAAATGTGGTAAGCCTGCGTTACGGGCTCAGCAGCTGGGATGAGGAAATTGCAGAAAGCCATTGGCTTGAGGCAAGGAGCAGCCACCTGGAAGGCAGGCTTGACACCGGGATGTACTACAGAAACCCCCCAGGGAGAATGCCCGGTATCAGCACAGGGGAGAGAAGCGGTTACGCTATTCTGAGGGCAAGGGCCCGGGAAATACTTGATACCGGCACGGAAGAGGTAAACAGGAGTGTCTATGAGGTGATGGCCGGGCCGGACTCATATTACATCATTAACTACTGGCCGCAAATACTATACGACCAGGGTCACCTCAGTGGCGCAATTCAATACTCGCCCAAGCTGTCGCTTCACAGCGACCTGCACATAAATACCCTCCCAACAGAAAGGCCGGTTGTCACCTATTGCTATACGGGGCACCACAGCGGTTATGTTACCGCATTTCTGAGGCTGCTGGGATACCAGGCCTATAACCTTCCCTATGGTGCAAACTCATTCATATACGACACAATGCTGCGGGAGCAGGGAGGGTTCAGGAGTTTTTCCCTGGAGCATATACACAACCTGCCGCTGTCAGGAAGGGAGTCCGGCTGATATGGATAGAGGGTGTGATTTGCAGCTTTTGCAGTTTATAAACATTCAAAACGGATCAAAATATGAGCAGTAACAGAAAGGCATATATGAACCCCTACCTGGCGGGCTTCCTGCTCGGGATGGCGCTGCTTGCATCATTTGTTATCACAGGCAGGGGCCTGGGTGCCAGTGGCGCGGCAAAAAGCCTGGTAATATCCGTTGTAGGGACAGCAGCCCCTGATTACGCGGGAAATTCAGTATTCTATTCAGATTTTTTCACCGGTACCAGCCCAATGTCATCATGGCTTGTATTCCTAACAGCCGGGCTTATTCTGGGCAGCTTCTTAAGCGGGGCACTGGGCAACCGGCTTGGGTTCAAGACAGAGCGCGGACCACGTATCAGCGTCAGAACACGGCTTTGGCTGGCACTCTCAGGCGGGCTGCTATTTGGCCTGGGGGCACAGTTTGGCAGGGGATGTACCAGCGGAGCCGCACTAAGCGGCATGGCTGTCCTTTCAACCGGTGGAATGCTTACCATGGCCATGATATTTGGAACGGGTTACCTGATAGCATACTTTTTCAAAAAACTCTGGACATAACATCCCAAAGACATAAGGACAATGGCACCACTTATACCACAGGGCATTATCAACCCCGAACTCAACCTCTTCTTCGCACTCCTGCTCGGGGTAGGGTTCGGATATATACTGGAGCAGGCGGGGTTCTCATCCGCCAGGAAACTGGCCGGAGTGTTTTACGGCTATGATTTCGTTGTGCTTAAAGTGTTCTTTACCGCAGGCATTACCGCAATGACAGGGCTGCTGTTCATGGATTACCTGGGATGGATCGATATGGGCCTGGTGTACATTAACCCCACATTCCTCTATTCGGCAATAACTGGAGGTGTTATAATGGGCTTTGGCTTTATACTGGGGGGGTATTGCCCGGGCACCGGCATTGTCGCAGCCGTTACAGGAAAGAAAGATGCAATGACCTTCGTACTGGGGATGCTGATCGGCATCTTCATCTTCGGCCACTTTTACAATGCTTTTGAGGGTCTGTACACCGGTCACTTTTTGGGCAACATCTTCATATATGACTCCCTGGGCATCTCCAGGTCGTGGTTTGCACTGATGCTGATAGCTGTTGCCCTCGGGGCATTTATAATAACCCAGATGATAGAGGACAGGGTGAACAGGACCAGTGCATCGGAGATAAGCAGCCGGCCACCATACTACATACCATCGTTCCTGGTACTTTCACTGGGCATTATATACCTGCTGCTGCCTCCGGAGAAGGCAAGCTCATACCGTGAAAAACCCGCCGGGGCAATATGGGAAAATGTAATTGCCGGGAACTACCAGGTATGCCCCCAGAAGGTGATACACCAGATTAAAAGAGGGCATGACGGCATGGCACTGATAGATGTAAGGAGCAGGGAGGAGTTTGATGCATTCTCCCTTCCCGGGGCGGTCAACATACCGGTTGAGGAGTTATTGCACCGCAGGTGGAAAGAGTTTTTCAGGGACACAAAACGGGACAAGCTGTTTTTCGGCAATGGAGGGAGCAGGGCAATGGAGTCATGTATTACCGCGTCCAGGGCCGGGTATAAGAGAGTCTTCATGCTTGAAGGTGGCCTGAACCGGATGTTTGAGGAGCTGTTCACAGATAAAAGCCTGCCTGACACTACAGTATATGACCTGCAGGCAAGGTCAACCGCCAGGTTTTTGCTTGAGGCCAGGGAGTTCTTCCTGGAAGGCGGGCTTGCAGGGCAGTTGGAAAAAGAGAGGCAAAGGATACGGGCCCCTGAAGAAACGGAGGTAATACCGGTAATCGGTGGATGCTGATACTTTTTTCGATAAACAGCTGTTAAACAACAAGAAAAATAAAACACAATGAAAAACCACACCCTGAACAACAGCACTATAATATTTTCCGCCATAATCATACTCGCCATGCTTATAAACTTTCTGACTGCAAGGGATTACGGAAAAAGCAACCGGATGGTGGCTGCAGGGCTGTCACAGGACAGGTACTTCAGCTATGAGGGCCTTTACAGTGCAATGGAGGGGAGCTTCCCTGGAGAGGGCCATCTGGTAATAGACCTTAGAAGTCGTGAGGAGTTTCAAAAGCGACACATTCCGGGCGCTGTTAACATACCTGCAGGTGAGATCCCTGACCGTAAGAATAAAAAGATGCTACGAAAAAGCGACAGTATACTCCTGTACGCCGGGAGTGAAGAGCTGGCGGCCGGCTGCCGTGTTCTGCTGCATGGGATGGGCATCGAAAATGTCAGTTTGATCCCGGGTAATTACCAGGTGATCAAAGAAAGGGTGCTGAACGGCTTTGACCCCTCCTATGCATTTTACAATGAAGACAAAACCAGGTGGGAGTACCAGCGCTTTATGCCAGTTGGTAAAAGTAAAAGGGAGAGCCGTGATGCATTAAGGGCAAACCCTGACCCGGAAGTACCCACACCAGTGATAGGCGGGTGCTGAAACATCACCACCCCAGGGGAGCAGCTAAACAATATCCTTTTCGTCAAAGGAACCATCTGTTTCATTGTTGAGCTGCTCTATGAACCTCTGCTTGAAATCATCATCCAGCGAAAAGAGCTTTTTAATATCCTTCAGGGCATCCTTGCTGTTGTTATTTAGTAATGCCTGTTCTGCCCTTGCCATATATGCAAGGGTATTTTTTTTATCCAGCTTAAGGGCTATGTTCAGGTACTCTTCCGCTTTCTTTCCTTCCTTTGAGAGAAGGGCAGTAATTCCCTTGCCAAGCCAGCCGCAGGCACAGGACTTCTCAAGGTCGGCTGTTTTCTCAAAACACCGGCCGGCCTCCAAAAGCTCGTCGGTAATAAGATAGAGGCCGCCAAGGTCACACCATGCCTCGGCGTTTTCAGGTTCAAGGCTGAGAACCTTTTTAAGATCCTTGAGAGCCTTGTCGTATTGTTCATCGGCGCCATATACATGTGCCCTTGTGTGATAGATCACAGGATCTGCGGAACCGGACCCTGCCATCTCATTCAGGTCGGCAAGAGCCCCTTCATGGTCAGCCATCCTGAAAAGGGTGCAGGCCCTCCCATAAAGAGCCTCCTTGTCTTTCCCCGACTCGAACATCTTGTTGAACAACTCATACGCCCTGTCATAATCTCCTTTGCTATAGCTGTCCCATGCACTTTTAATGCTGTTGTCCTCGGATCTTTTGCTCATTTTTTCACCGGGTTTTTGTCAAAATCAGTTTCAAATATACACGACAATATTTAATTGGCATACTGGTAGTGATAAATCATACCAGTTTTTCAAGCTCTTTATATAAATAGGCTATTAGAACAATTTTACCCTATTTTTGTATATATCTGTAAGGGATGATTTATTTTACCGAACTCTATTGATCAATGGACAGACTTTCTTATCTCGGCAGCCTTGAAGCCGGCAAGCTTGAAGAGCTATACGGGGAGTACCTGAAAAACCCCGAAGGTGTTGACCCTGGCTGGAAAAACTTCTTCGAGGGCTTTGAATTTGCAAGAACCAGGTATACTGACAAGGAGCCTGGCCCGGGGAGTGGTGCCGGAACGCATTTGCAAAATGGAGAACAGACCGAGGCACTGCAGCGGGAGTTCAGGGTCCTCGAGCTTATAAGGGCTTACAGGGAGAGGGGGCACCTGTTCACAAAAACCAACCCGGTACGCACCCGCCGCAGGTATTACCCTGCACTTGACCACCAGAACTTCGGTCTCTCCGACGGGGACCTGGAGCAGATGTTCCAGGCCGGGACCGGGATCGGTATCGGGAAAGCCAGCCTGAGGGATATTATTTCCCACCTGCAACAGACATACTGCCAGAGCATAGGTGCTGAGTACATGTATATCAGGTCACCTGAGCTGGTCGAATGGCTCAGGGAGAGGATGGAAAGCAGAAAGAACACCCCCTCGTTTGACATAAGTGAGAAAAGGCAGATACTGAAAAAGCTCACGGAGGCGGTCAGTTTCGAGCACTTTGTCAGAAAGCGCTTCCCGGGCCAGAAACGCTTCTCCCTGGAAGGGTGCGAAACACTAATCCCCGCGTTGGATGCTATTATTGAAAAGGGGGCGGCACTCGGAATAAGGGAGGTTGTAATCGGGATGGCACACAGGGGAAGGCTGAACGTGCTGGGCAATATCCTTAAAAAACCATACAGCCAGATATTTAGTGAGTTCGAGGGCAAGGAGTACGCAGAGGAGGCCCTTCTTGGTGATGTTAAGTACCACCTTGGATGCACCCTTGAGACCACAACAAGAAACGGCAAAAGCATCAACCTGAGCATATCCCCCAACCCCAGCCACCTGGAGGCCGTGGATCCGGTCACTGAAGGTATCGCCAGGGCCAAGGCCGATATAAAGTACGACGGGGATTACGGCAAAGTGGCCCCCATACTGATTCACGGAGATGCTTCCCTGGCCGGGCAGGGAGTGGTTTATGAGATAATCCAGATGTCACAGCTGCCTGCATACAAGACCGGGGGCACCATACATCTTGTAATCAATAACCAGCTAGGGTTCACGACCAACTATCTGGATGGCCGTTCAAGCACATATTGCACGGATGTGGCAAAGACAGTACAGGCTCCCATATTCCATGTTAACGGGGATGATGTGGAGGCAGTTGTTTACACCCTTGAGCTGGCCATGGAGTTCCGCCAGAGGTTCAAAAGGGATGTTTTCGTGGACCTTCTCTCCTACCGTAAATATGGCCATAATGAAAGTGATGAACCTCGCTTCACACAGCCCATACTTTACAAGATCATAGAAAAGCACCCCGACCCTGCAGCCATTTACAGGAAAAAATTGCTTGCCTTAAAAAGTATTAAAGAAAAGGAACTCAATGAAATGGAGGCCGGGTTCAGTTCATACCTTGAGAAAGAGCTTGAAAAGGGGAAAAAGATAGAAAAGGGCAGTATCGACCCGTTTTTGGAGAACACCTGGAAGGGCTTTTCAATAGCCAGGCCGGGTGACCTTCTAAAGAAAACCGACACATCATTCAACCTGGTAGCACTGTCGGACCTTGCAAGAAAGGTAACCAGCCTGCCCTCTGGAAAGAGTTTTTTCAGGAAGACCGCCAGGCTGATGAAGGAGAGGCAGAAAATGGTCCTTGAAGACGGGGTGGTCGACTGGGCAATGGCTGAAACCCTGGCATACGCCACCCTGCTGAGCGAGGGTTTTCCAATAAGGATATCGGGGCAGGACTGCGAAAGGGGAACCTTCAGTCACCGTCATGCGGTGCTTAAGATCGAGGACTCGGAAGAGGAGTATGTGCCCCTTAACAATATCGGGAAAAAGAGTCCAAAGTTCGAGATATATAACTCCCTGTTATCAGAATATGGTGTCCTGGGGTTTGAATATGGTTACTCCATGGCTGGCCCGGGCAAACTGGTAATATGGGAGGCCCAGTTCGGGGATTTCAGTAACGGGGCACAGGTAATCATTGACCAGTTTATTTCAAGCGCAGAGGAGAAGTGGAAGGTCAACAACGGCCTTGTGCTTTTTTTACCACACGGTTACGAGGGGCAGGGGCCGGAGCACTCCAGTGCGCGCGTTGAAAGGTTCCTTACAATGTGTGCCGGAAACAACATGCAGGTGGCCAACTGCACCACTCCCGCAAACTTCTTCCATCTGCTAAGAAGGCAGATGAAGCGCACTTTCCGCAAACCCCTTGTGGTTTTAACCCCAAAAAGCCTGCTACGCCACCAGGATTGTATATCACCACTCAGGGAGCTGGCAGAAGGAAGCTTCAAACCCCTTCTGGATGATACATTTGCAGAGGCGGGCAATGTGGAAAGAGTAATACTTTGTTCCGGTAAGATATACTATGATCTTATCGCCAAACGCAGTGAAAAGGCTTACACTGAAACTGCCATCCACAGTGTTGAGCAGCTTTACCCCCTTCCTGAGGAGGAGATAAAGGCATTAAGGGAAAGGTATCCCCGGGCGGTACGCTGGCTCTGGGTACAGGAAGA
>PWNY01000280.1 GCA_003557805.1 Bacteroidales bacterium
ATAAAATAATAAAATCCAGACAAATGAAAACTGTTATCAAAACAAACGGGCTGTCAAAAACCTATACAAATACAGCCGTCCCGGTAGAAGCCCTTAAAGATGTAACACTTGAGTTCAGCCAGGGGGAGTTCACTGCCATTGTCGGTCCTTCCGGCAGCGGTAAGACAACCTTTTTGAATGTTATCGGCGGGCTTGATAAGCCAACCGGAGGCAATGTTATAATTGACGGGGTTGATATTGCAGGGATGAAGGAGAGCCAGCTGTTTGACTTCAGGCTCAGGCATATTGGCTTTGTGTTCCAGGCATATAACCTCATCCCTGTGCTAACCGCCGTGGAGAACGTATCCTTCATCATGCTGCTTCAGAAGCGCCCGAAAAAGGAAATGGAGAAAAGGGCAAAGGAGATGCTCGAGCAGGTAGGTCTTTCGGACAAACTAAACAGCAGGCCCGCACAGCTGTCGGGCGGTCAGCAGCAAAGGGTGGCAGTAGCAAGGGCTCTTGCATCAAAACCGGACTTCGTCCTGGCAGATGAACCCACCGCCAACCTAGATACCGAATCGGCCTTCAACCTCCTCGATATCATGGCGAGGCTGAACAAGGAAGAAAATATAACACTGATATTCTCCACTCATGATCACAGGGTTATTGAAAGGGCCCGAAGGGTCATAACCCTGGTTGACGGGAAGGTAAGCAAGGACGAGCACTTTGAAAGAAATTAATAATGAGGTGGTTGCTTGTACTTGCATGGAGAAATATCTGGCGCAATAAAAGGCGCACCCTGATAACTTCAGGCTCGGTATTCTTTGCGTTCATCCTTGCTGTTGCACTGATATCATTTGCCAGGGGGTTCCAGAAGCAGCTTACCACTTCACTTATCAGGCAGGAGACCGGGTATATGCAGATACAGGATGCACTTTACCTGGACGAGCCGTCAATGGACCATCTCTTCCTTTACGGCGAGCAGGTGGAACAGGCACTCCTGGAGCTGGGGGATGAAATTAGCTACACGGTACCCCGTATAAGCGGTTTTTCACTGGCTGCAAGGGATATGACAACCAAGGCTGCAAGGGTACTGGGTATTGACCCTGATAAGGAGGACAAACTGCGTGATCTTTCATCCAATATTGCCAAGGGGAGCATGTTCTCTTCGAACGATGACTTTGCTGTTATAGCAAAGGGGCTTGCCGAAATGCTTAATGCCGGCACCGGTGACACCCTGGTAATTATAGGCCAGGGGTTCCAGGCAATGACAGCTACCGGCATGTACAGAATCGGAGGCATTATTGAGTTCAGCATACCTGAACTCAATAACACCATGGTATTCCTGCCACTTAAACAGGCACAGGAATATTTTGCCGCAGAAAATATGCTTACCAGCCTTATTGTTATGCCTGAAAATGAAGAGAGGGTGGAGGAGCTTGCCGGTGCACTGCAGGACAGGCTCAGCAATGAATGGTTCGCAGTAAGGACATGGAAGGAGCTTATGCCTGACATGGTTGAACTGATGCAGATGCAGGACACGGTATATACAATGATAGCCTGGGTTTTTTATGTGATTGTGGGTTTTGGCATATTTGGCACAATACTTACTATGGTCTATGAAAGGATGCGTGAGTTCGGGATAATGCTCTCTCTAGGCATGAAAAGGATGCAGCTTGCCTTTACCGGAATGTTTGAAACCATCATCATTGGCCTTATCGGGGTGGCAGCAGGCTTCATAGCAGGAATGCCAATGGTATACCTGTTCAAACTTTACCCGGTACGCTTCACGGGAGGCACTGCCGACTATATACTGGAGTTCGGAATGGAGCCGGTTTTTCCTTTTGTGTTCGATCCGGGCATATTCATACAGCAGGCCATTGCGGTCTTCGCGATCACTGTGGTAATAGGGCTGTATTCAATGAGGAAAATATTTATCACCGATATCCTGGAGGCATCACGAAACTGATGATAGCGAGGTCTGCGGCTGCCAGAAATAAAAAATAATGTAAAAATCACGATATGAGCGTACTGTTTAAAATAGCCTGGCGCAATATATGGAGAAACAGAAAGCGAAGCCTTATTCTTGTAACGGCAATAGCCCTGGGGTTAACCTGCGGCAACTTTATCTCCTCAGCATATATGGGGCTGATGAACAAAACCATAGAGGAGAGCATAGAAAAGCAGATATCACACATTCAGTTGCATAAGCCAGAGTTTATCGCCGACAGGGAGATCCGTTACAGCATCGAAGGGGGCAGGGAGATAGCCAAAGAGGTGCAAACACGCCCGGGGGTAAAGTCAGTATCAGCAAGGACAAAGCTTGACGGAATGGTCGCATCCGCCCACCTGACTGCAGGGATTAGCATCCTGGGTGTTGACCCTGTGCAGGAGGCAAAAACCACAGGGATAGACAGGGATATTGCAGAAGGGAGCTTTTTCTCGCAAGAAGGGCGGCTTCCCCAGGCAGTTATCGGGAAGGAGCTTGCAGATGAGCTGCAGTGTGGGCCAGGCTCAAGGATAGTGATAACTTTCCAGGACAGGGAGGGCGATATTATAAGCTCTTCTTTCAGGGTTGAGGGGATCTTTACCTCCGGCTCCTCAGTCTTTGAGAAGACAAATCTTTTTGTTAAGCAATCCGAACTGGGGGCAATTGCTGGCAGTAATGGTGATGTAACCGAAATAGCCATCCTGCTCGAGGAGGAGGGAATGGCCCGGGCATTCAGGGATGAGCTTCGGGAAACACACCCGGGGCTGAGTGTGCGCGACTGGCGTGAGATCTCACCCGACCTGGAATACGTTGTGGAGATCACAGAGGTCAGCCTGCTCTGGATAATGGCTGTGATCATGCTCGGCATGGCCTTCGGTATACTTAACACCACCCTGATGTCAGTGCTGGAGAGAACCAGAGAGTTCGGCATGCTGATGTCTGTCGGGATGAAGAGGATAAGGATATTTACAATGGTGATAGCTGAGACAGTAATGTTGTCGCTCACAGGGGGTGCAGCCGGCTTTGCCGCATCCCTGGTTTTGATCAGGGTGCTCCGGGGCAGGGGGATCGACCTTACCGCCATAGGAGGTGAGGCACTGCGTGACTTCGGATTTTCACCGTTTATATACCCTGAACTGCATACGGGTTTTTATTTAAAGGTGGGGGTTATGATCGTGTTGTTCGCGATACTTGCTGCCGTATACCCGGCAAGGAAAGCAACCAGACTCCAGCCGGCCGAAGCTGTCAGGAAGGATTGAGCATAATTATATAAGCTTTTTGACATGAAGAAAATAACTGTTTTAATAATCCTGCTGTTAAGTTTGAACCATTTGGCTGCGCAACCAACTGCAGGAAGTTCTCCTTACAGGTTAAGGGGCTACATAAGGGCGATGCCGGGCCTTCAGCTGCAGGACGGTCTTTCTGAGGCATCTTTTCACAGCCTCCTTCACAACCGCCTCAATTTCAGGTGGAGCATGGCCTCAAACATGGAACTTACGATTGAAGGCCGCAACCGGATGATATACAGCAGGGCCTATGGCGATATTCCCAATGCAGGGGACCTGTTCAGCCAGGATGAATATCTTGCCGACATCTCATGGCTGTGGCTGTCGGAAGGCAGCTGGATAGGCCATTCAGAAATTGACCGCCTGTTCATAAGCTGGCGGGCCGACAGCTGGAGGATAAGGGCAGGCAGACAGAGGGTTAACTGGGGCATCAACCTGGTTTCCAACCCCAATGACCTTTTTAACACCTACTCATTTTTTGATTTTGACTACGAGGAGAGACCCGGGGCGGATGCGTTGAGAGTACAGCATTTTTTTGACGGTATGTCGAGCTTCGAGGTCGCTGTCAGCCCTGGCAGAAATGGCATGGAAAGTGTTGCTGCAGCAAAGCTGCTTCATAACTGGAAAGCATATGACGTGCAGGTAATCGCCGGCTATTACAGGAACAGGGTGGCACTGGGAGGCGGCTGGGCAGGCCATATAAAAGGGGCTGGGTTCAAGGGTGAAGCGACCTGGTTTTACGACATTGACCAGGAAGAGGGCAGCAGCAGGGCAAATCTTGTTGCGGCAGCAGGTCTTGATTATATGTTTAGAAGTGGTACATTCGGCATTATTGAGTTCCTCTATAACGGAGGGCATGACAGGGTGGACCGGCAGGCCTTCATGATCACCGAGCCCCTCAGGCCGGATAACATAATGTTTTCAAAATATGCGGTAACAATAAGCGCTGACCACGCCTTTTCACCTGTTTTCAGTGGAGGGATAGCGCTTATGGGGCTGCCTGATATCGATGCGGCATTCCTTATGCCCAGGATAAACTATTCACTTCATACAGATATTGACCTGGAAATAATCAGCCAGGTATTTGTCGGGGGGCAGGAGACTATATTCGGACAGGCAGGTACAGCGCTTTTTTGTTCATTTAAATACTCGTTCTGATTATGATCAGTTTGCAAAAAATCCTTGTCACGCTGCTTCTTGGGCTTGCCATGCTGCAGGCGGAAGGTTCCGAACGCAAAAAAGTGGCAGTGGTTCTCAGCGGTGGAGGTGCAAAGGGGATGGCCCATATCGGGGTGCTGAAGGCACTTGAGGAGAACAACATCCCTGTTGATTACATAGCCGGCACCTCCATAGGGGCCATCATCGGCAGTATGTATGCAGCCGGTTACACTCCGGCTGAGATTGAGGAGATCGTCCTCTCCAGGGAGTTTTCAGATGCATCGGTCGGGCGCATTGATAACCGGTACAGGCAGCACCACCTGGAATCCCACCCCGATCCTTCCTGGATAAATCTTTATTTCGGGTGGGAGGACAGGTTTGAGGCCCAGAATGTTTTTCGCCAGAACCTGCCGAGCAATATTGTATCACCCTTCCTTATGGACATTCTGTTCATGGAGTACCTGGGGCCGGCCAGCGCCGCGGCAAACTACCATTTTGACAACCTTTACATCCCTTTCCGCTGCATTGCAACCGAGGTCGAAAGCCGGAAAGCAGTCACGATGAGGGGAGGCAGCCTGCCCGATGCGGTCAGGGCTTCAATGACCTTCCCCTTCTACTTTCAGCCCATAGAGATAGGCGGTAAGCTTATGATGGACGGCGGGATGTTCAATAACTTCCCGGTGGACGTGGTACTGGAGGAGTTCCAGCCTGATGTGGTAATTGGCAGCGTGGTATCGGATAACCCTCCTCCCCCTAAAAGGAACGATGTAATTTCACAACTTGAGAACCTGTTGCAGCACCCTTCTGCCTACCAGGTGCCTGAGGAGAAAGGGCTTGTCATCAGGCCTGATGTCCCGGATATAAGTATAAACGACATGAGCCATACCCTGGAGCTGATAGCAGAGGGTTATAATGAAACCCTGGCACAGATGGATAAAATAATGGGCCATGTTGGGCCGGTAGCTGACCCTGAAACCATAAAACGCCGAAGGTCGCTTTTCAGGGAAAGCATTCCCGACAGGATCATCGGGGAGATACATATTAACGGCCTGAACAGCAAACAAAAAGAGTTTGTATTACAGATGCTCGGCAGTGAGTCTCTTCCAAAGACCTTCGGTGAGGTAAAGCGAAAATACCTTGGCATGCTGCTCTACAACCGTTTTGATTATGTATACCCATATCTCCGCTACGATGCCACCACGGGCTTTTTTATCTTTAGCCTGGAGATGGAAAAAAGCAGTGAGCTGTTAAGGTCATTCGGTGGAAATATATCATCCCGTCCTGTTAACCACATTTTTGCCAAATTTGAATATTCCAGGTGGAGTAAAACACCATTGAGACTAGGCAGTAACCTGTACATCGGGAACTTCTACAACAGCATCAATGCCTCCGCCAGGCTGGATTTCCCTGGAAGCACCCCTTTCTACCTTCACTCCTGCGTTCAGTACAGCAACTGGGAGTATGCCAGAAGCAGCGTATTCCTTATCGAAGAGCAGCACCCCCCCTTTCTCAAACAGGGGGAGTTCAGCACTACCCTGATGTTCGGATACCCCATCGACAATGACAAAAAGGTGGAGTTCGGCGGAGCTTTTGTTTCGGCAAAGGATGAATTCTTCAACACCAGGAACTTTTCCGGCCTTGATACAATGGACATATCCCGGTTCAGGCCAAGGTATATGCATGCTGCATTGGAGAAGAACAGCCTGAACAGGAAGCAGTACCCCACCAGGGGCAGTTATTTTAATGCTTCATTCAAAATTATCAAGGGCGAGGAGAAGTATACCCCAGGCACCACCGCCTTGCCCAAATCCGGAACCAGGAGAACCCATGCATGGGTGGAGTCACTGCTTCAATACACAAACTTTTTCATGCCTGCCAGCAGGTTCAACCCGGGTTTTTCGGCCGAGGTCTTCCTGAGCCAGAGGCCGGTGTTCAGCAATTATACTTCCACCATGGCAATGGCAAAACAGTACAGTCCCTTTCCGGCGGCTACCACCATGTTTTTACCCGGGTTCAGGGCCAATAACTATTTTGCTTCAGGGCTGAAGACGATATATAACCTGTCAGGCTCAGCAAGCCTGCAGGGAGAGGCACACCTTTTCCAGCCCTTTAACCGGATACTTCCGGGCGACCTGCAGCAGGCGGTAACAGGAGAGTTTGAATCAGACCCCCGGCTTATGGCCAGCCTTGCATTTGTCTACCACACACCACCCGGACCTCTTAGCATAAGCATGTCATATTTTCATAATGAACAGGAAAGCTGGGTTTTTCTGATAAACTTCGGTTTCATTATGTTTAACAGGCAGTCTTTTATGTAATATGCAGAAACATTTGTTTAAGTATGTGTTTTACACAGGCAACATATTTTGTTATTAAAAATAGTTTATGCATATTTGCATCGCCTTTAACACTCTGATATACAATTTTTTAAACAATTGTTTCAGTTTCCCGCAGACCTTATTCCAAACTGCGGGATAATCACAAAAAAACATGGATAAAAGCTATAGGATCCGCCTTGCAAAAGATACCGACAAGGATAAAATATATTCGCTGATCAGGGAAAGTATCGCCCGGGAAAAAAGACTTACAAATCCGTCACAGGTTCCTGAAGGCTTCATGGAGGAGTTTGTCGACAAGGCGATAAAGAAGGAGAAAATGCTGGTGGTTGAAAACCAGATGGAGGAAGTTGAGCTTATCGGTGAGATACATGACTATTCACTGCAGGGCAAGCATAGTGAAGAATCTCCCGGGCTCAGGGAGTTCATCTTCTACTCGAGAACTGACCGTGACGTACATGCAAGCGAAACAAGCCTGGTGAACTGGCTTTACAGCGAAATTCAAAACAAGCACAGGGATGTGTTCAGGGTTGAGCTTAATGCCCCCGTGAGTAACCCGGATTCAGTAAACCATTTCAAGAAAATGGGCCTGATGATAGAGGGAAAGCATGAAGGCCGTCTCAGCAAAAGTGCAGGCCATTTTAACCTGGTTATA
>PWNY01000229.1 GCA_003557805.1 Bacteroidales bacterium
GAATGACGATGGCAGCCTCCCGCCAGGTAATCCTTTCGAAGGAGAAGAGGGCGCGCTTGAAGAGATATGGTCATACGGGCACCGAAATATTCAGGGAATGCAGTTCCATCCATATACAGGCGATCTGTGGGCAATTGAGCACGGACCAAAGGGTGGAGATGAGATCAACCTCATACATCCCGGAGCGAACTACGGCTGGCCTGAAGTAACTCACGGGGTCAACTACGATGGAAGCGTTATTACACCGGATACTACCAAACCAGGGATGATCGACCCTATACTTCACTGGACACCTTCAATTGCACCATGTGGAATGACATTCGTATCAAGTGACAAATATCCTGACTGGGATGGGAATATGCTTGCTGCCGCACTTGCAGGACAGCACATACACAGGGTGGAATTCCAGGATACCACTGTCGTACACACTGAAAAGCTGCTTGAAGGAATAGCCAGGTTCAGGGCAGTAAGCCAGGGGCCTGACGGCTATTTATATGTCCTTACAGAACATCCCGGACTGTTCTTCAGGATAGTACCCCGGTAGTAAAAATAACTGACAGAGGTTGTTTTTTATTCAGCATGCTTTGTTATATTGGCACACTGTTAACCAATATTGCAAACCATGAATGATCCAACTGAACCCCGGGGTTTCCAAAAGATATTTAACAAAAGGGTCAGAAGCGCCCATCTTGCCAGGCGTTCCCTGCCATTCAAACCGGTTGCAGGCAACAATAAGTATAACAGGCTCTCTGAGGCTTTTTCAAAGCAGCCGGTTTGTTCAGAGCGTGTTATATACATAAACATCCCTTTCTGCAACAAGATCTGCTCCTTCTGTATTTACGGCAAGGAGCTTTTGGATAAGGATAGTAAATGGGAGGAGTATTTCAGCATGCTCCATAAACAGATTACCAGCCTGGCAGACACCAAATGGGCCCGCTACTTGCCTTTCAGTGCAGTGTACTTCGGAGGGGGAACCCCGACAGTCGTGCCCTGCAACAGCATTATAAAAATACTTGAACTTATAAAGGAGAACTGCTCCCTTGCAGGGGATTGTGAAATAACAGTTGAATCAACAATTTCAGACATAGACGGGGAATATATTTCAAAACTCAAGGATGCAGGTGTAAACAGGATAAGCCTCGGGGTACAGTCTTTCTGTACAAGCCTGCGCAAGAAAATTGGGCGCAATGCAGACAAGGAGGAAGTAATGCGGACCATTGAAATGGTCAAAAATTCTGGCATAAATGATATCTGCATCGACCTGATTTATAATCTTGACGGGCAGGATAATGAAACCTGGCTTGAGGACCTGGAACTGGCAAAGGATAACCCCTGTTCAGTACGGTCACCGCAGAGAAGGCAGGTCTGTATATGTAAGCTCACATGGCCGGGGTGCCGATATAATGGCTTTTGGTGCCGGAGCGGCTGGACGGATTGATAACCTTACATACATCCATACAGCTGATACCGTCAGTTTTGAAAGCGGGGTGAATACAAGTACGTGGGGCGACCCTGTTCTGCTGGAAATTGACAGAATGTTCCTTGAACTCAGGAAAATCTACTCCCTCAGTGAGGGGATGGAAATTAAAATGGATGATTACAAGCCTCTCGCAGGCCATTTTGATGATATAACCGAGGATTTAACAAATAAAGGACTTTTACAACCAAAAGGAGACTCAATCCGTCTAACTGAGATAGGAAGGTTCTGGGCAGGCAATATGTCTGCCTTGTTCTCTGACAGGATAAACAAGGTTATAACAGGTGGATAATACAGGACTCAGGAAACTGTACCATTATAATACAAGAAAGCAATATATGTACATGTTGTATTTGTTTTATTACCTTTAGCAGTGTAAAAAACGAAATATGAAGGATCCTGCGACCATTTTCGAGGACACATTGCTACAGAAACAGCTAGAGATAGCCGAACGGATAGTAGATGTCCAATACAGCCGTAAGCCGGAGTTCTGGAAAACTTTCGGCCCGGAAGGTAAAAAAATAAGTATCAGGGATGCAGCATATCACCTGCCATTTTTGGCACAATCGGTGTCAGAAAAGGATCATGATATCTTCAACGGATACGTATTGTGGGTCAAACAGCTTTTCAGGGGGCTTAATTTCCCCGATGATACAATGAAACAAACTCTTGAATGCACCGCCGGTGTGCTTAAGGAGTACTTCGACCCCGCCATGCACCCTGTTTTCATGCCCTACATTGAATCCGGCATCAGTGCAATGGACAACCCACTGCCGGTTTCAGGAAGTTATATCGACACATCAACCGAAACGGGGAAAATAGCCGGTGACTATATAAATGCCCTGCTGGCAGGAGATCGTAAGGGAGCCTCTGATTTGGTTATGAAAGCACTTGATGAGGGTATGACTGTAAAAACCATTTACCTGGAAATATTCCAGAAGTCGCAGTACGAGGTAGGTCGCCTATGGCTTGACAACACCATCAGCGTGGCAACTGAGCATTTTTGTTCTGCAGCGACACAGTCAATCATGTCCCAGCTGTACCCGTATATTTTCTCTACTGAAAGAATAGGCAGGACGTTCGTGGCAGCCTGCATCGGGGGAGAATTGCACGAGATCGGGGTAAGAATGGTATCTGACTTTTTCGAGATGGAAGGCTGGGACACCTATTACCTTGGGGCAAACACCCCGGTATCGAGTATAATTAAGGCGGCCAGGGGAAAAAATGCAGATATAATCGGCTTGTCGGCATCAATGCCTTACCACAGGTCCCTGCTGAAAAAGGCTATTGAGCAAATAAAGGACAGCAGCGACTGCAGGGGGATAAAAGTAATGATAGGCGGGAATGCCGTTAACCTTAAAAAAGAAAACTGGACTGATTTCGGGGCCGATGGGTATGCATCAGATGCACAGAATGCATTGGTGTCTGCGGACGAGTTAATCTCCAGGGGCTTATGAAACAACATCACACACCTGACGGAATAGGCCTGATATGCAACTACAGCGGCCTAATAATCAAGGTTTTGCGCGACGACCTTGGTCTCGATACCGGCAGGCTGGAAGGGAAAGCTTTAACAAGCCTGTTCGACAAAAGGGAAATTGACAAGGTACTTGATTTCGCACTTAATGTTAAGAAACAGAAGGTCATACTGGACTGCCACCTCAATGTCATGCACAGGGGTACCTCCTCCGGCCTTTACTTCACTGGTTTTGCCCTTGAGGATAAGATCTGGATGATAGGCCTAAGGTCTCCCTCAGCCTCCCTGGAGTTCATAAACCAGTTACAGCAGATTAACAATGAACAAGCCAACCAGATACGGCAACTGATAAAGGACAGGCACGTGCAGAAGGAAAAGGGTGCCACACCCGACAGTTTTGCCTTTGATGAACTAAGCAGGCTGAACAATGAACTGGTCAACCTGCAGCGTGAGCTTTCCAAGAAAAATGTAGAACTTCAAAGACTTAACAGCCTTAAGAACCGCTTCCTCGGGATGGCCGCACACGACATAAGAAACCCCCTGGGGGTTATTATGGCATATTCGGAGTTTTTGCTTGAAGAAACCAGGGACAGGCTATCAGAAGAGCACATTGAATTTATCAACACAATAAACTCGTCAGCACAGAACCTTCTTGCATTGATAGAAGACTTGCTGGATATATCACACATTGAGTCGGGCAAACTCAACCTTGATCTTAAACCTACTGATATTGTGAGCTTTGCCGAGGAGAGTATCAGTCTTAACAAAGCCCTCGCTGCAAAAAAGAACATCAGCATTAAGTTCAGTGCTGATAAAAGGCCTGTGATTGTAAATATTGATCCAAGGAAAATGGAGCAGGTGTTCAACAACCTGCTAAGTAATGCGATGAAGTTCTCTTACGGGAACAGTGAGATAAAGGTCAGCATCAGTGCCGAAGGTAACCAGGTGCTGACAGAGGTCATAGACAAAGGTAAAGGCATAAAACCTGACTTTATTGAAAAGCTCTTCCATCCTTTTGCCAAAGAGTCCTCAGAAGGAACTGCCGGCGAAAAATGTACAGGATTAGGGCTAAGCATCGTAAAGAGAATAGTCGAGGGGCATAAAGGCAGTATCTCTGCTGAGAGTTCACCAGGCAAAGGGAGCAGGTTCTATTTCTGGCTGCCGCTGGATCAAAGCTTACAAAACAGATAAATAATAAATATTAAAAAGTAAAACAGGAGTATTCACTATGAATATGAAAGGGATTGTGCTGGTAGCAGATGATGACACGGATATCCTCAATGCCTACAATCACATACTGAATAATGCCGGATACAGGGTTTTTTTATCAAAGACGGGTGACCAATGCATTCATTTGGCTGCCGAGATCAAACCGGACATTGTTTTACTTGACATCGTATTACCCGACATATCAGGCATGGATGTATTGAAAATCCTGAAAAATGGTGAAGATACAAAACACTGTTTCGTAGTGCTGATTTCCTCAAAACTCACCACGCCTGACGACCAATCCTCCGGCCTTGAATCTGGTGCAGACGGCTTTATGCTCAAACCACTGGCAAGCAGGGAGCTGACTGCAAGGGTAGATGCCTATATGCGTCACAAAAGCACTATTGATAAATTAAGGGAGAGTGAAAGGCAAAAGATCAACCTTATAGGCAACCTGCCGGGGGCAGTTTACAAATGCAGCAATGACCAACACTGGACAATGCATTATCTTTCTTCCGGGTGTTTGGAACTTACTGGCTATCATCCGGCAGAGCTCGAAAGTAACCAGTTAATCTCTTATGGAAACCTCATACATGATGAAGACCGCGATAAGGTGTGGCAGGTTATACAGGATATGGTCCGCAATAATGAAAGGTTCCAGATATCCTACAGGATAAAAACCAGGACAGGTAAGGAAAAATGGGTTTACGAGCAGGGCTCTCCTGTGTTTTCTGAAGGGAAACTAACCGGTATTGAAGGATTTATAACCGATATAAGCAGACAAAAGCAGCAGGAAATAAAGCTGGAGTTCCTTTTCAGGCTTGCCAGCGCTGCAATACACACCAGTGACATAGAAGAGCTTGTGGGAACCATTAAGCACAGGCTTTCAGTGATATTGAACACGGAAAATCTCAGTATCTCCCTGATCGACGCAACTTATCCTGGACCAGCTGATAATAAAGGACATAAGCAGGAACAGGAGAATTTAAAAGCCCAGAATTCCCTTTCTGAATGGCTCATCAATCAGAAGCAGTCAATGCTGCTTAAGAAAAATGATATATCCAGGATGATAAAGCAGGGAAAAATAAGTAAAGATGTAAACACATGCGAATGCTGGCTCGGTGTTCCCCTGTTTTGCGGATATGAAGTTGCCGGTTTGATTGTGGCATATGACAATGAAGATCCAGAAGCCTTTAACCAGGAAAGCCTGAAAATAATGGAGTTTGCCTCCAGTCATATAAGTATAGCAATGCACCGCAGGAAAAGCTTCGAAGACCTGTTATCGGCAAAAGAAAAGGCTGAGGAGAGCGACAGGCTGAAAACCGCCTTTCTTAACAACCTGTCACATGAGGTACGCACCCCCCTGAATGCAATAATGGGGTTTTCGGACCTTCTGGGCAATGACAAAGGGAATGAACTGATTAGAAAACAGTATTCTGACCTGATAATAAGAAGCGGGGAGCAGCTGCTGTCAATTATCGATGATATTATCAATATTTCTACAATTGAGGCAGGACTTGAAAAAGCCAGTTTCAGAGCCACCGACATAAACTCCATACTGGAAAACCTTTACCACCAGACCGTTCCACTATTAAGCGGAAAACCGGTAGATTTTAAATTCCGTAACAAACTTGGGAAATCTTCCGGGATAGTTTTAACTGACAAGCAAAAGCTGCAGCATATAATCTCAAACCTGCTTCAAAATGCAGTCAGGTTTACAAGCACCGGGCATATTGAGCTTGGGGCACATAAGAGGAATAACAGGATAACGATTTACGTCAGGGATACAGGAAGAGGAATCCCCTCAAATGAACAGGAGCTGATATTTGAGCGCTTCAGGCAGGGCGACAGCTCCGGCAGGGATGTTGTTACAGGCCTGGGGCTCGGGTTGTCCATATCAAAAGCATTTGCCGGTCTTATTAAAGGAAGGCTCTGGGTTGAGTCCGAACCAGGCAAGGGCAGTACATTCTATCTCAGCATCCCCTTATCTCCAGGCAATTAATATATAAACAAGCACTGTAATCCGGGCAATAACCAATAAGTATGTCCAAGTGAGATAGTTTACCAAAAAGTGTTTCTCTGGGATAAAAATAAGGGATAAAAAAGTCTTCCTGGATTAGTTTTGCATGAAACTACCAAATAACATGTTAAACTAAAACCAAGAAGACTATGAACTTTACAAAGGAACAACTGTCTGAGGTACTTGGCAAGCACAATGAAAGAGAACGTGGCCTTCAGTTAATAGCTTTGAATCATTTATTGACAATCAAAGATACAACGGACAGGAGTTTTGGGTTTAATATAAGCTGGGCTATATAGGGCTGACATTGATCAGCGGTTTTACTTGAACATGCAGCCCGGAACAGGCCATCCCGCTTGGATGCAAAACAAGTTGCCCTGGGTGAAAGAGCATGATATCTTCTATTAACATATTCGTGATGAAACAATTTTTATATCCCAGGTATTGCTGGGGTTAAGGTTCTAAAAAGGAACAGAATTATGAAAACAGCAATTATTTACGCAAGCAGTCACGGAACTACTGAGAAAGTTGCAAAGCAGATACAGCTTGGACTTGGTGGTGAGAGTACACGCCTTATCGACCTGAAAGCAACCAAAACAGTTGATCTCAGCCTTTTTGATACATTGATAATCGGAGGGTCAATTCATGCAGGACAAATGCAGGGCAGGGTGAAGAGTTTCTGTAAAAAGAATATGGCGGATTTGCTCAAGAAGCGGGTAGGCCTTTTCATGGTAGGAATGAACGAATCACAGTTTGAAAACGAGTTCAACAATGCTTTTCCTGAACTGCTGCGCAAACACGCTTTCACCTCAAAATGTGTTGGAGGGGAATTTTTATTTGAAAAAATGAATTTTTTTGAACGGCTTATTGTAAAAAAAGTGTCGGGTACCAGTCAAAACGTATCGAAGATTGACGACAGCAAGATTGCAGAGCTGATATATGAAATCAAAAAAGAATAAAATTTTAATATCAACGATAAAGAGAAAAATTACATTTCTTTTGTTTCAATATAAAAAACCAAATTAGCCTTAATTATTCACAAATTTTCTCGTAAACCACATAAAACACTCATTATAAGTGCTATATATGTTGTGCTTGAGAAAATTGAATTGTTACAATCTTTTCGGCTCTGAAAAA
>PWNY01000330.1 GCA_003557805.1 Bacteroidales bacterium
TATATGCGGTTGCCCATTTATAGGTTGGATTGACACTTATGTTATTCCTGGGGTTTTGTACATAATCTATCAGTCGCTCTTCAGGAAGGGTGGGCAGGTGGTAGGAGGCGCCCTGGTTGGTTATGTCAACCCTGAAGGGAATGCTCAGATGCTCACCCGCAGTTATTGTTGCATGTGCCGAGAACCTTGCCAGGTCGGAAGGGAAGCGTGGCCTGAAGTTTTCATAGGCGAACGCTGAATAATTGTACATATCGTAATGAAGTCCAAATTGACCCTGTATCCCTAAGGGTTCAGAACCCAGGGCATTGACCGGAAAAAATATAAGCAGAAACGCCAATGCCCGGTAACGGCCCTGCTTTCTTAATTTAAATTTCATCCTGAATTAATTTGTCAGGCCGTATAAAAGACTGTTTAATATAAACAACATAAGCAGGTAACAGGTTGTAAAACATAGTAAAAGAATGTTATATTAATTAAGACTAAACAAATATAAGGTAAATAATTTATAAATCCAAATTGGTAGATGTGTTTATTCTGAAATAGAATAAACTGTATACTATTTAATGCTGTTAAAAGGATACAGGCCTTTGGCCTGTAGATACAACAGGTCTGTTGAGGGATTATAAAAACTGTTCTGGGAAATTAATTTGCAGGAAAGATTTAATCAGCCGGATATCCGACCGACTGCCCCAGTATTACGTGCTGGTCAGGGCTTAGTTTCAGCACCTGATGGAGTTTTTCCCTGTCCACAAGGCCTCTTACAACGGTTGCAAGGCCCTCGGAAGCACAAAAAAGGTAAACGTTCTGTGATATAAACCCAACATCGGTGGCGGAATTGAACTCCTTTTTCTCCCTGCTAACGTTACCTGTAATCCTGGAATGGTCTGAAACGAAAATAAGATTGACCGGGGCGGTTGCCGTGAAATCCTGGGTGCCGGCATATTCCCGAAGGTCATCATCACCCTTTCTGACCAGTGAATGGTCTTGTGGATCGTACAGGTACCAGCCCTCTGCCATTATAACGTATATATCGAACTGTTGCCAGTTCCGGGCCGACGGTGCCGTCCTGCGTCCATCTTCACGGTTTATGCCGAATGCTGCCCAAAGCAGGTTTGAAAGGTCCTGCCTGCTGAGCTCCCTGTTACTGTAAGATCTGATGCTTTGCCTGCTATCAAGTGCTTCAAAGAGCGGCATACCTCCCGTCCTTTGCGGTTCGGGTAGTTGCACCATCTGGTTTTCCTGAGCCTGTAGATCAGTCATAAGAAAAAGAATTACAATTAGGTAAAACGCTTTTGTATTGTTCATCATCAGGCTTTTAATTACAAATGTAAGGCAAATCAGGAAACTGTATTTTTTGATGTGGCCATGTCCCCGGTTTTTGCCCCTGCACTGCCATGATCACATTTTGCCTGCCCGCTTTTTACAATACCTCTTTCCGAACTGCTGATAAAAACCAGTATCTTATCTTTTTCAACTGAACTTTTCAGTACTGATTCAATCTTTTCAATTGCCTGCGAGGTGTTAAGACCGTTCTGGTAAATATACCGGTATATTTCCTGTATCATGTTTATGCTCTCCCTGGAAAACCCCCTGCGCTTAAGGCCTATAGAGTTTATACCGATATAATTTGCGGGGACGCCGAACACTTTTGTATAGGGGGGGACATCCGTAAGTATACCCGACATCCCGGATACCATGGCATGCTCACCTATGCGGCAGAACTGGTGTATGGCGCTCATGCCACCGATCACCGCCCAGTCCTCAATGATAACCTCCCCGGCTACCTGCACGCTGTTCACTATTACGCAATTATCCCCTACCACGGTATCATGCCCGATATGGGAGTAAGCCATCAGCAGGGTGTTTTCACCGATAACTGTAGCTCCTTCAGGGGTTGTGGCCCTGTTTATGGTTACGTATTCGCGCACGGTTGAATTGTCACCAATATTAACCGTGGAATAATCCCCCCGGAATTTAAGATCCTGTGGAATAGCCGAAATAACAGCGCCCGGAAAAATCTTGCAGCCGCTGCCTATCCTGGACCCGGGATAAAGGCTTGCATTTGTGCCAATCCAGGTATTGTCGCCAATAACAACATCTTCGTCTATCCTTACAAATGCCTCGATCCTGACATTCTTTCCGATAACCGCTTTCGGGTTTATATCGGCTAATGGTGATATATCCATTTTACCAGTATGTTTTTTCAATGTTCCATACAAAGGCCCTTACGCCTACCTCTGTATTTATTTCATCCATCTTTTTTATACAGTCAAGCAATTCACTGACCTTATCTTCAGGTATAACAACCAGTGCTGCTGAATTCATTTCGGGCCATGTATGTGTTCCCATCCTTGGATCACCGGTATCTGAACCCCTTCCCTGTACATTGTTCCACCAGGTAAAGCCTCTGATTTTTAGCCTGTCAAGTATGAACTCGACCCTTTCACTGTTTGCCTGGTTGAAAACTATCATTACTGCCTTCATGCTATTATTGTTTTTCACAGTCCAAAAATGTAAATCTTGCCCTTATCTTTCTGATTTTATCCCTTTCGCCCCTGCGCGCAAATATCCCGTATACCACAGGTACAAGAACAAGTGTGACCAAGGTTGAAAAGATTAACCCGCCTATCAGGGAGATACCCATCGGGCTCCATATCTCCGACCCCTCACCTCTGCTGAGTGCAAGAGGCAGCATGGCAAGAATGGTTGTCATTGCCGTCATAAGTACCGGCCTGAGCCTCATTTTTCCCGATATAGCAATCGCATCATTAAGCGCGAGGCCCCTGTCGCGCTGAAGGTTTATGTAATCAATAAGCACGATACCGTTCTTTACCACGATCCCTATCAGCAATACAGCACCCAGTCCGGCTATTATGCTAAGAGTTGTGTTTGTGATAAGTAATGCAAGGATAACTCCTGTGAATGAGAATGGTATAGAGAACATGATTACAAACGGCATAATGAATGACTCAAACTGTGATGCCATTACAAGGAAAACCAGGATCACGCTGATAAGCAGCAACAACCCGAGGTCAGCGAAGGATTCCATCATATCCTCATAGGCACCTCCTATGTTTACCATTACCCCCGAAGGAACATCTATTGTTTCCATAATCTTGTCTATTTCTGCTGCGAGGTCACCCAGGGAAATACCAGAAGGAACCGCTGATACGGTAACCACCCTCTCCCTGCTTTTGCGTTCTATATTCGGTGGGTTCCAGTATTCCTGCACGCTACCAATCTCTCCAAGTCTTACACTTTCCCCAATGGCGTTTGTTATTCTGATAGACTCAATATCGGATATTGAGCTTCTGTATTCCTCCCTGTATCTTACAATAATATCATATTCATTACCCTCCTCCCTGAGTTGTGATGCTGTCATACCGTCTATGCGGTTACGCAGGGCAGTTGAAACTGTCGCAGTATTCAGTCCGTGTTCTGCAAGTTTTTTCCTGTCAAGCACTACCTGGAGTTCCGGCCGGTCATCCTTCCTGCTTACCTGCACATTTTCAGCCCCTGGTATATCATCAATTTTTGCCCTGATCTCATTGGCAAGAGAACTTGTAATGTTGAAATCGTAACCATATATCTCAACATCCACCGTATTCTCACCGGGCCCTCCACCTCCGGTTTCAACAGAGTATTCCACGATATCCGGTATGTGGCTTAGATGCTCCCTTATATCCCGGGCGATCTCCCATACACTTCTTTCCCTTTTGTCAAGTTCCGACAATCGCATCATCATATTTATTATGTTGGGTCCGGTGTCGGCGAACATCATCATTCCCCCCTCATCATCTGAACCCGATGATACTGACAGTATTTCAACTTCGGGATAGTTTTCAAGGATTATCTGTTCCAGTTGCCTGGATACCTTTATTGTCTCCTCAACCCTCAACCCGGTAGTCAGTTCTGCGGAAACACTAATCCTGCCTTCATCTGCCTCTGGTATAAACTCAGTACTTAAAAACCTGACCAGCATTAATGAGCCGATAAATATACCAAAAGATACAATCAGCACTTTTTTCTTGTTCCTCAGTGCCAGGCGTATTATACTCTCATAGAAACTTTCCAGGCTTTTTAGAAGCGGATCAATGGTTTTTGCATGACTTAAGCGCCTTTCGGACACTTTCCCTGCCTTATTGCCGAGTAATTTTGAGGAAAGCATCGGGGTCAATGAAATGGCAGCAACCGTTGAGGTAACGACTGTTATCGTAACTATCCATCCAAGCTGTTTGAACAGCACACCGGTCATACCTCCCAAAAGGGTGAGCGGGAAGAATACTGCAACGATAACAAGTGTTGTTATGATTACCGACAGCCACACCTCATTGGTGGCGTAAATGGCTGCTTCCCTTGGACTTGTTCCCCTTTCTACATGCCGGGAGATGTTCTCCAGCACCACGATGGCATCGTCAACAACCATCCCCAGGGCTATTGACAGTGATGCCAGGGAGATTATATTCAGGGATCCGCCGCTAAGGAAGAGGTAAATGAAAGCAACAATAAGTGAAATGGGTATAGTTATCATCACAATAAATGTGGCCCTCCACTTACCGAGGAAAAACAAAACCACCAGGACAACGAAAAGCAAAGCCCACATTAGGGTCTGTGACAGGTTGCTTACCGAGTCACTTATAAATGTCGATGTGTCAAGTATCTCCTGTATTTCAATATCGGGAGGGAGGTCTTTTTCCAGTTCGGCCAGTGCTTCCCTGATATCTGAGGCAACTCTTACTGTATTGGTACCAGACTGCTTCATAACGAACATACGAACACCCTGCCGGCCGTTTATCCTCTCCTCAAGCGAAAGGTCCCGGAGGCCATCCCGCACCTTAGCCACATCCCTGAGGAAAACTGAGCTGCCCTGAAAGTGACCTACAGCCAGGTCTTTAAGCTCTGCACTCTCAATAATCTCCCCTTCAATCCTGAACTGGTAATCCATCAGCCCCATCTTTACATTCCCCGCGGGGGTGTTCAGGTTCTCTGCCCGTATAACATTGCCTATCTGCTCAATACTCAGGTTGTATGCCTCCAGCTTCACTGGGTCGGCCTCCACATATATCCTCCTTTGTGGGGATCCGACCAGGTTTACCGATCCTATCCCCTCGATACGGTTAAGCGGGTTAATAATCCTCTCTTCAAGTATCCGGTCTAATCCTGCATAGCTCTCTTCGGCCGTGATAGCATAAAACACGATAGGGATCATATCGGTACTGAACTTAAATATCAGGGGACGGTCAACCCCTTCGGGAAGAAAACCATAAAGCATATCTATTGCATCCCTGACATCATTGGAGGCTTCATTAAGATCTGCTTCCCAGTCAAACTCAAGGGTGATGATAGACAAATTGTCGGTCGAGGTTGACATTATCTCCTTTAGGTTATCAACCGTGTTAAAGGAATCCTCCATTGGCCTGGTGATATTTGTTTCAACATCACTGGCATTGGCACCGGGCCATGTTGTAATCACTGAAATGAACGGTGGGTCCATTTCAGGTAAAAGGTCAAGGGGGAGATATCTGAGTGAATAGAGCCCCATCACTATTACTGCCGTGAATATCATCAGCGTTGTGATTGGCTTGTTTACTGCGCTTTTATATATACTCATCCTAACAAAATTAAATCAATTTAAAAGCCAAACTTTTATTACTCATGCACCTGCACACTGACACCATCAAGCAGTCTTGCCTGCCCGGCAATGATCAGCCTGTCTCCGACATTTACATCAGGGGATATTATTTCTATCATATCATCGAAACGGTCTCCGATCTCCACCACGACTCTTTCAGCCCTGCCGTTTTTTTCCAAAAAGATGTACCTCTCGTTGGAGCCCTGAAGTTTTAAAACTGCAAGTGCGGGGACCACGAATGCCCTTACCTCTTCCAGTTCTATCCTTGCCCTGGCAAACATTCCAGGTCTCAGCCTCTCATCCTGGTTAGGAACTGATATCTCCACTTTGAATGTCCTTGTGGCAGGATCTATGGTAGGGTAAACCCTCTGTATCCGGCCGGGGAACTGCTTACCATGGTATACATCTGTTGTGACACTTACCTCCATTCCAGCTTCCAGATTGGGGTAATACCTTTCTGCTACGCTTACATCTGCCTTCAGTCTGCCCACCTGCACAAGGGAAAGTATAGCTGCCTTTCCTGCCGGTGTATTGGGTGCCCCGGAGAACATCTCCCCATCCTCGTAATACCTTTCAGAAACGACACCGCTAAAGGGTGCAGTCAGCCTTGTGTTCTCACTTAGGAACTCCACGTTTGACCTGGCGACTTCATACTGTGTCCTTACCTGGTCATACTGCTGTTGTGATATACTTCCAACTCTTCTGAGCGTATCGAGCCTGCGCAGGTCAGTTTCCAGGCTCTGCATCTGCACCCTGGCCTGGTATAATTGAGTCCTGTCCATGTCAACGAGCAGGTCTCCCTCCCTTACTCTGTCACCTATATCAACGTGTATTTTTTCAATGCGTCCCGGCGAGGATGATGCAAGGTGTACTTCATTGAAGCCTCTAAGATGGGCAGTATATGTGGCACTTCTTTCAATCTCGCTGTAATCCAGCTCCATGACCCTTACAGGTTCAATACCATCTCCGTTTTCTGATTCAAACTGTGTCCCTTCCTGTCCGGAGCAGCCGGATATCAATATGCCCAATAGCGGTATTAAATAAATTGACTTAAAGTTCATCTTCTGTTAATTTGAAATTATTTTGAATATTGAAACATCCTTAAACTATTTTTTAAAGCTTTATCCTAAAGCAGGTTGAGCAGTTTATCAATTTCCACCTTGGCTTCAAGAAGCTGCAACATGGCAGATATGTAGCTGTTTTCTGCCTGCAGGTAATTACTGTTGGCCGTTGTAAGGTCAAGGCTTGACACGAGCCCCTGTTCATATTTATTATTAATGTTGTCAAATACCCTCCTTGCCACCTCAAGGTTTTTCCGCTGGCTTTCATACTGCTCCATTGCATTGTTAAGATTGTACCTGAGCTGCTTTTCCTGGATCATAAGCTGCTCATGCAGCAGCTCTTTCTGGTTAAGAGCCACTTCATGGTTTATTCTTGCCTGGTTAACCCGGGATCGCCTCGCACCACTTGAAAATATTGGGATGTTTACATTCAGTCCTATCACGTGATTGGGTGTTATGTCAAATTCAGGTTTAAGAAGCTTTTCAGTATAATTGTAAAATCCCGCTATAGTGGGGAGGTATTCAGCCCTTTGCATATTTATCTGTTTTTCAGCCAGGTTGGTCTGGAGCTTCATTGCCCTGAACCCCGGGTTTTCATTTACTGAGAAAGGTTTTGCCA
>PWNY01000375.1 GCA_003557805.1 Bacteroidales bacterium
CGGTTAAACCAGGCTTCCGCCATCCTGTGATTGTTTGTGTACTTGTAGCATAGTGCTATCTGGTATATCAAACGGGTGGCCTCCCTGCGATCCTGGCGCCTTATACGGTTATACGCCCTTCTGTAAAGATCGATAGCCTCCTCGTACTGACGGAGCTCAAATGCCTGCTCAGCCCTTTCCAGGCGGCGGTTCTGGGCATTAACACCTTCAGGTGTTAATACAAATGAAACTAAAAGCAATATTGTAAGCAGCCTGCCAGTCAAGTGCATTTCTAAACAGTCAGTTTTATATCCATATTCTTAAAATACGGGCTTCTCAATTGCAATAACGCAGGGTGTTAAAAATAATTGCAGCAGATTCCCTAGCTATCATCTTTTTTATCGCCTTTCCCGTAAGGATAAGGCAGATCATCACTGGCAGGCCCCTCCCTGCCATCTTTTTCAATTGCATCATCCTCATCCGGTTCAGGGATATCTGTACCTTCATCTTTTGGAACAGGTCTGCCGTATGGTCCGACACTTTTTTCCTTAGCCGCAGCGGAACTGTCTGGGGGTTTCACGGTTTTCTCTTCCTTGCCGTCGACTCCACCAGTCTGGCTTTTCCCTTTGGCCACAGCAGCCTTTTTGGCAGAACCCGGGTCCATTTTCCTTATATCGGAGTCTATATCATCCGAGTATCGGCTGATCTCAGAATTTATCTCCCTTTGTACCTTCCTGACCTCATTCATTCCCCTTCCCACCATACGTGCAATCTCGGGTATCTTTTTTGGCCCGAATAACAACAGCACTATAAGGAGAAGTACAAGTATCTCCCCGCCGCTTATACCGAACAGAAGAATCAGGGGCATTTTCATATAAGGCGGATTACATGGCAAAAATAATGCTTTCTGCGGTATTTACACAATCCTGCCTGTTCAAAAAAAATCCCTTTAAGATTTAGGGGTAGAGAAAGAGAGATGTATTATAAATTATTACTTTTACTTCCATCAAAATCTGAACCTCTATGCTTGGTATACAAAGAAGACTAACCAACAGCTTCTACGCTATTTTAAGCCTGCCGGCAACTGCAATGGGATTTGGGCTTGCAGTACAGATTGCCGTACTGAGCTGGCTGCTAAGTACGAAGTACGGCCTCGACATAACGGATGTCGGGCTTGTATGGGCATTCGGCCCGCTTGGCGGGCTCATAGGACAGGTAGTTATAGGTATAATCAGTGATAATGTATGGGTTTGGAACGGAAGGCGAAGGGCCTTTATATTGATCGGAGGGGTACTGGCTGCACTCGGCCTGCTGGCCCTGCCGAACATCGGGGTTATACAGGCATCACTCGGCATTGACGGGGTACTGGGAGTGGCAATTGTTGTTTCACTTACAATTGACCTTGCAATCAATGTGAGCTTTAACCCGACAAGGTCAATAATCGCTGATGTAACACCCGAGGGAAGGCCCCGGACAAAAGGCTATACATGGATGCAGACCATATCGGGCAGCTTCGGTGTGCTTGCATACCTGATAGGGGCTGTATGGGACAACTATGTGCTGATTTATTTCGGGGTGATACTGGTGTTTCTTTTCTCAGTCATACCACCTTTCTTTATAAAGGAGCCAAGGAACCTTGGAAGGTACGGCCAGAAAGACATTGACGATGAGCCCGTAAAAGACTTGCTGGCCAAAGGTGCCAATGATGCTTCTTTAACAGAGATCATCAAAACCATCATGCCCCTTTGGGGTTTTCTTCTGTATGCGGTTTACGGTTTTCTAATAAGGCTGGCCGGAATGCCCAGGATACCAGGTTATCTCTTTGAAATGTTCTGTGGTGTGCTTACTATCGGGGTGATGATTTACACACTCAGCAGGAAAGAAGATGGAATATCCAAGGAGAAAGACGGTATTACAGGTTTTCGTAAAATACTGGCAGCCCATTCCTTTACATGGATAGGTGCACAATCCATGTTCGTATACCTGTTTGCTTTTGTAAGGTACAGGGTTCCCGAGCTCTCAGGTGTCGAGATAGATCCAGCTCTTGTCTCTTCACTGGAAAACGGGGATATTGCTGCAGCAAACAGCGGAATAATAGATGATATGATCGGAAGGGTAGTGAACTGGAGCTTCTTTTCACTAAACCTTGTAGCAGCGATAATTCCTGTATTGATACTGGAACCTCTTGCCACAAGGTTTGGCAGGGTAAAAACACACTTTACCTGCCTTTTCATAATGTCGGCCGGCTACCTGAGCATTTTGTTCCTGGGGTACTCACCGGTAATTATATACCTGCTAATGGCGATCGTCGGTATTGGCTGGGCTGCCACCATCAGCCTTCCCTTTGCAATAATGTCACAAAAGATCCCACAATCAAGAATGGGACTGTATATGGGACTGTTCAACCTTTCCGTGACCCTTCCAATGTTCGTTTCAAGTTTCGGAGTGGGGGAGCTTGTAGAAAGCGCAGAGGATAAGGGTGTTGTGTTTATTGTGTGTGCAGTAACCGTTGGTATTTCTGCCCTGGCATGGACCGTTATCAGGGAACCAAGGGATGTCTTCACGGAAAATCCTGTGGAAAAGGAACAGCCGGAAATATAGCCAAAGCAGTCTCTTAACATTGCATTAACCTTTTTTATTTTTCCGTTAACCGGCACGGTATATTTATGTCCGTAATTTTGACAAAAACAAAATTATCATCACGGCTTAATACACCTTAGAGATGATTAAACCAAAGGCATATATATATGTCTAATGTGTGGACCGGGCGAAAACCGGCAGCTTTTTAAAAAATCAATCCAGTTTTACTGACCCGGAAAACTCAAAAAACAGGGAAAATGTATAGAATGATCTTTTCGTTAATATTTCTGTTTCTCACAACAGGGGTTTTCTCCCAGATAAAGGAGGGTGTGATCACCTACGAATACACCATGGACATGCACCGTAACATACCTCCCGAAAGAGCCGATTTGAGAAGCATGCTACCACAGCACCGAACGCAACACTTCGAACTTGTTTTTAACGAAAATGAGAGCCTCTATAAAGCCTCGGATGATCAGTCCGGCCAGGGACAAGGCAGGGGTGGTGGCGGAATGAGGGTTATGATGAGAGGACCGAGGACCGAAACATATACCGACAGGCAGCAAAGGGAGGTTACAACAATGCAGGACTATTTGGGCAGGATATTCCTTATAACCGATACCCTTGAGCTGGCGCAGTGGCGCATTAGCGACCAGAGAATGGAGATCGAGGGATATGTATGCATGATGGCATGGCACAAAGACACCGTTAATGACCAGGAAATTACAGCATGGTTTACACCGCAGATACAGCCTTTTCTGGGCCCTGACCGCTTCGTGAACCTTCCGGGAACGGTGCTTGCAGTTGACATTAACAATGGGGAGCAGGTATGGGTAGCCAGGGAGATAAGCGAAAGAGAGGTAAAAAACAATGAGATACGAAAACCGGGGCGGGGCGAAAAGATAACACGCGAGGAGTTCAGGAAAATGGTGGAGGAGCAGATTGAGAGAATGGGCGGCAGCGGTATGAGAAGGTTTTAAAACAATAATCATAGAAATTACTGTACAAAATGCAAGGTAAAATAATTCTTACGGCCCTGGGCCTTATGATCGCATGCATTGTTAATGCCCAGACCTTTACTATTGAAGGCAGGCTCACCAATGCTTCTGAGGAAGCCCTTCCAAATGCAACAATCCTCTTGCTTAACCCTTCGGACTCAACGATGGTCAATTACGGCCTAAGCAACAATGAAGGAGACTTCTCAATAGAAAGGGTGGTCAGGGATAATTACCTTATGAGGCTTTCATATGTAGGATATGCAACCAGGATAGTTCCGGTTGAACCGCCTGAGGGAGATATACTGGACATGGGAACCATCCAACTGGAAGATGAAAGGACTGTATTGCGCGAGGTAACAGTACAGGAAGAACGTGTGCAAATGCGTGTAAGAGGCGATACCATTGAATATGATGCCCTTGCTTTTACAATCCAGCCGAATGAAGTGGTTGAGGATCTTATCAGGCGCATGCCGGGAATAGAGGTTGAAGCAGACGGCAGCATCATTGCACAGGGCGAACAGGTGCAAAGGGTAAGGGTTGACGGCAGGGAATTCTTCGGGCGTGACCCCAGAATGGCCACACAGAACCTGCCGGCAGATGCGGTCTCCAAGGTGCATGTTTACGACGAATTGTCAGAGAGGGCACAGTTCACGGGGATAGACGACGGGCAAAGGGAAAGGACCATGAATCTTGAGTTGAGGGAAGACCGCAGGGAAGGTGTTTTTGGCAACACAAGCCTGGGATACGGGCCTGAAAACCGTTATCAGGGCCGTACAAACATAAACCACTTCAACCCCCATGGCCAGTTATCTGTGCTCGGTATGGCCAATAACCTTAACCAGCAGGGCTTCTCTATCGGTGAGTACATGAACTTCAGCGGTGGTATACAGGGAGTGACCGGGGGAAGGGGCGGTGCAATAAGAGGAGGCAGTACCAGCATTCCGTTAAATATCGGAGGTATGCCAAGCAGTAACGGGATAATGACCTCATATGCGGGAGGTGTAAACCTTAACCGGACCATTGCAGAGGATACCGACATTAATGTCAGTTACTTCTATAACCACCTGGACCATGAGGTAAGCCGGGATCTTGAGAGGGAGAACTTTTTACCGACAGGTAATTATGACTTTCTCCAGCTCAGCACACTGGAGAACAACAACAATAACCACAGATTGAACATTCGCGCGGATCACAGTTTCGATGAAAGCAACAGCATCCTTGTTACGCTTAATACATCGTTAAACAATACCGACTCTTACCAGGAAAGCAACAGCAAGACTCACTCCTTTACAGGTGATCTGCAGAACACAAGCGACCAGCTTAACAGATCACACAGGGACTACAATAATATAAACACCAGCCTGCTATACAGGAGAAGATTGTCTGAACCGGGCCGCACCCTGACTGCAGGTGCTGATCTTAGCTACAACGCAAGCGACCAGGAGAGCAGGCTTGAAGCACTCAATGTGTTCCACCACCAGGAAGGGAGCCAGGAACTTATAATGCAGGATAATTTCCAGACCAGCATCAACCGTTCTCTTGGAATGAACTTATCCTATACAGAGCCTCTTGGCAACAATAACTTTATTGAAGCCAACTACAGGCTGACCCAGAACTACAATGAGGTTGACCAGCAGGTATACGATACCGAAGATGACGAGCACTTTTTAAATGAATTACTAACGAATATATACAACAACACATCAGTTTACCAAAGGGGTGGTGTAAATTTCCGGCTGAACCGTGATATGTTCAATCTTACCATTGGTTCCGGGATACAAAATACTGTGCTCAGCGGGGAAATTATAACCCGGGAAGTTGAAATAAAGGAAAGCTATTTCAACTTCCTGCCGGTGGTACGCTTTAATTATGATTTTACCAGTACCAAAAGGCTTTCGGCAAACTTTGAGACCAGTGTCAATGAGCCAGGCCTGTCCCAGCTCCAGCCACTGGTAAACAACAGGGACCCGTTGAACATATATGAGGGAAACCCTGACCTCAGGCCCTCTTACCGCAACAGGTTGTCACTAAGGTACAACTCTTTTGACCCGATTACATCCTTCGGGTTTTTCACATTCCTGACCGCCGACTACAACATGAACCCAATTACAAACTCCGTTACAGTAGATCAGCAGCTGGTAAGAAGGATAATGCCTGTCAACACTGACCACGACCTTAGCCTGAGGGGTAATTTCAATGTTAATTTCAATGTCAGCAGTCTGAATACAAGGGTTACGCTTGGTTCCACATTGAGCCACAGGCAAAGCACCGATATATTGAACGACATAAGTCAGCGAATTAACAACAATTTGCTCAGCGGTAACATAAGGCTAAACTTCAGGCCCGGTGACAATTTTGATACTTATTTGTCAGCGAACCTGAACCACCAGCTGACCACATATGAGTTCAGTACCCTGGAGCAGGCATACCTGAACCAGACATACTCGATGGAAACCAACTGGAACTTCCTGGACAACTACCGCCTTAGCTTAGCAGCACGTTATATGAAATATGAAGGACGAACCAGTGCTTTTGACCAGGACATCCCGATGCTTGAATTTGGTTTTTCCAGG
Source organism: Bacteroidales bacterium (assembly GCA_003557805.1). Taxonomy (GTDB): domain Bacteria; phylum Bacteroidota; class Bacteroidia; order Bacteroidales; family UBA7960; genus PUPG01. Next base: position 6,131 of record PWNY01000375.1, read on the forward strand.
AGATTCCTGAAAAGCAACAGCGGAGAGCTAAGGCTTAGTGGATACAACTTGCTGAACAGGGATCTTGGCGTTACCCAGAGTGCAGATGCAAATTATATTGAAAGGCAGGTAACCAATTCCCTGGGCAGGTATTTTCTGCTGACATTTACCTATTCACTCAACCGTAGCCTTAATGTTTTCGGCGACGGACCAAGGGGCGAAGGCAGGGGCAGAATGCAGATGATAATGCAGTAAGCCAAAAGTTTGCCTGATAGTATATCATTCTTCAACATAGAACTGATAGCCCACGCCCTTGATCGTTTCAATCCTCACTGAACTGTCAGCAGAAAAGTACTCCCTGATACGTGTTATGTATACATCCAGGTTCCTTGAATTGTAAAAGGAGTCGTCACCCCATACCTTTAGAAGTATATCCCTTCTTTTGACCGGATGCCGGATATCTTCAGAAAGAAACTGAAGGATAAGGTTTTCGCGGTGGGACAGCTTTTTAATGCTTTCTCCCCTTTTCAGTATGTAATTCTGGGGATAGAAAGTATAAGAACCCAGCTTCCTTATATCTTCAACAGGAGACTCAAAACCCGCACCCGCCCTCATACCTATTAGGTTCTTTATCCTCACTATCAGCTCCTCAATACTGAATGGCTTCCTCAAGTAATCATTCCCTCCCGATTCAAACCCTTTAAGTACATCGTCAACCTGGGTCTTTGCAGTAAGGAAAATAAGCGGAAGCGCTGGATCAGTTTTCCTTATCTCGATGGCAATCTCAAATCCATCCCTGTTGGGGAGCATTACATCAAGCACACACACATGCGGTTTAAACTCACAGAATTTTTGTATTACCTGCGCCCCGTCACCAACAAGACATACCTCGAACTTCCTGCTTTCAAGGCTTTCCTTGACAACACGGGCAAGGAAGGGCTCATCCTCAACATAGAGAATACGAATATTGCTCATAACTGCTTTGTATTTTAGTAGCCGCCCTTTCCCCAATGTTCCTTAGAAGCACTTTGTCATTCTTTTTTGTCAGGGAGGGAGAGGTATATATTTGATTTTCTTTCGTCATTTTCTTGTTAGCACTCA
>PWNY01000149.1 GCA_003557805.1 Bacteroidales bacterium
AACAACCAACCAGGCAAGCTACAGCTTTGTGGGAGAGATAATTACCTATACCATTACAGTTACCAATGAGGGGAATATTCCGTTATCCAACATAGAGGTAACAGACCCGCTTACCGGATTAGCCCAGACAATAACGGTTCTTAACCCAGGTCAGACCGAACAGATTAATACGACACTTACTGTCACCCAGGCACATTTAAACAGCGGCAGTATAACTAATACTGCATGGGCCAGAACAGGAAGCATTGATAAAAGTGCAAGTGCCACAGTCGGTGCCGATGCAAGGCCATCGATAGAGATCACCAAAACCGCAAACAGGGTTAACTACTCCCAGCCAGGAGAAGAAATAATGTATACCATAAGGGTAAGGAATACTGGCAATGTTTCTCTTGGCAGTGTATGGGTAAGTGACCCCTTGATCAACCTTGACCAGACAATACCAAACCTCGCACCCGGTGGTCAGAGGATATTTTCAGGAGCTTATACGGTTACACAGGCTAACATCAATAACGGCAGCATAACAAATACTGCCCAGGTAAGCTCTGACATGGCCGACGACTGGACCTCCCTTACCATAATCGCTATCCAGGAACCTGAAGTTGAAATGACCCTTACTGCAAATACTGATGTTTACAGGTACGAAGATGAAATTATCGAATACAGTGTAAGTTTCACGAACACAGGCAATGTTGACCTTAGGGATATCGTGGTGACCAATGACCTTACAGGATATTTAGGCTCAATAGGTCAGATGGCACCAGGTGAATCCAGCACAATGGAGTTCCAGTACTCGATTACAATTCAAGACCTTGAAAACGGTGAACTGCCCAACACTGCCAGGTTAAATGCTGTATCCGTATCCGGCACCCCCCTTGAAGAAAAATCAAGCCTTACCATTTTTGCAGAGTTCAATGAACTTATCGCCAATGATGTTGACGTTACCGGCACACCGGTAAATGGACACCTGGGAGGTGAAGCAGTTGAAAGTGTTATTTTCAATGACCTGCTGAACGGCGAGCCTGTGGAACTTGATGATGTCTTTATTAGCGTTGTCACCGCCCCATCCTCTGTGAATATTGAATTCGATACCGAAACAGGAAGGGTAATTGTACTACCCGATACACCCGGTGGAATTTATGACCTTGAATACAGAATATGCGAAAGAAGAAACATTATTAACTGCGACGAGGCTTATGTTGTTCTCTCTGTTGAACCATACGCAGACCTGGAGATAATTAAATCAGCCGACCGTGATATTGCAATTGCAGGTGAAGAGATCACATACACTATTACCGTATCCAACAAGGGACCAAGCACAGCAGAAAATGTATTGGTTGAAGACATCCTGCAAGAAGAGCTTTCTGGTGCAATGTACAGCACTGACAACGGAAACACCTGGGATCCCTGGGATGGCAGCATGGTGATTTCAGAACTTGAACGGGATGATTCTTTTGTCATACTGATAAGTGCAATGGTCGATCCAAATACAGATGACGGAAGTTCAATTGTCAATAAAGCAAGTGTAAGCAGCGATACAAATGATCCCACAAATGACAACAATTCCTTTACACTTGAAACTCCTGTAGAGGCATGGGCAGATTTAAGGATCATAAAGACCACCGAAGATGATCCGGTCATCGCTGGCGAAAGCATAGTATATGAATTAACAGCCGTTAATGAAGGTCCCAGCACGGCTAAAAACGTAATCCTGGAAGATATTTTACCTGCAGAGCTGTTCAATGGCGAATACAGCTATGACAACGGAGTTACATGGCAAACCTGGGAGGATAGGATAATCCTTGGCAATATGGGGCCTGGTGACAGTCGCTCTATATTGATCAGGGCCACAGTTGATCCTGCAGCGGATGAAGGCAGCAGAATAATAAATACCGCAACGGTAAGCAGTGACACAAGAGATCCGGTGTTAACAAACAATACCACGACCCTTGAAACCAGCGTAACAACCGTTGCAGACATAAGTATAATCAAGGTTGCCGAACCTGATCCTGTATATGCAGGTGAAGAGCTTACATATACCCTTACAGTAAGTAATGCTGGCCCGAGCTTTGCCAGAGAAGTCATTGTTACTGACATTGTACCCGGTCAGCTGCATAACCTGCTGTTCAGCGATGACGGAGGTAACAGCTGGTCGGCCTGGAACGATACATATAACTATGGACAGCCCATGGAGCCGGGTACAAGTTTTGAACTGCTTATAAGGGGAAGAGTTATGACAAATGTGCCTGACCATGAACTTATCTATAATACCGCCGTTGCAGAGTCAGAAACCTATGATCCGGATACTGACAACAACAGTTATACTGTCAGCACTGAAGTGCTTGCACTTGCAGACCTTGAAATAAGAGTCACTCATGAAACTGACAGTGTTATTGCAGGTACCTCAATGCAGTACACAGTAGAGATTCATAATCACGGTCCAAGTGATGCCTCTGATGTAAGGGTCATCAATGAGCTGGTTGACAATGTACCGCAAACATTCTACAGGGAGAGTTTATCAGACGAGTGGGTTGAATGGACAAATCCGCTTAGTGCCGGCACACTGCCGGTTGGTGAAAGCAGGTACTTCATGATGGAATCACACGTCGGCAGCAACGCCCTCGACTACCTGACACATACAGGACTTGTAAGCAGTGAGACCCCCGACCCGGATACCAACAACAACAGTTTTGAAGAGTATATACGCGTGAGCACTGTTGCAGACCTGTCAGCAAGCATAACTGCAAGTGACCTAACACCGGTTGCCGGGACAGGGGTGAATTATTATATCACAATTGCCAACCACGGTCCTAGCGATGCACGGATGGTCAATATAAACACCACCCTTCCGGATATACTTAATGATGTAAGTGTTAGCCAGGATCAGATAAAGCAAGACAATATCCTTAACTGGAGCTTTGAATCACTTACAGCCGGTCAGGCCATCAATATAACTCTTGGTGCCGGCCTTGCCAGTGACCTGCCTGAAGGGCTCCTGATCACCAATTTCGTTGAGGTTGACAGTGAAACTTATGATCCGGATACTGACAATAACTACGATGAAGTAACCATTACCATCAGGACACTGGCCGACCTTTCTATTGAAAAATCAGCCAGTGTGCCGGTTAGCCAGGGCGGAGATTACATACACTATATACTTGTGGTTAGAAATCATGGTCCAAGCTATGCAAGAGAAATAACTATTGTGGACGACCTTCCTGAGGGACTCTATTTTCAGGATACTGAAGGCATAATGGGCACCTATATAGATTATAATCACAGCATAATATGGAACCTGGAATATCTGGCCGACAACTCCTCGGTTGAACTTATTGCAAGACTCAGGGTGGGACGGGAACTTCCGGGAGGGACCGAGGTTGAAAACAATGCAATAGTTTACAGCAATACAGTGGATCCGGATGATTCGAACAACCATGCAAGTGCAACAGTGCTGATCGAGGATGCAGATGAGTTGTTCATACCGGAGGCATTCTCCCCGAACTATGACGGAGTGAATGACTATTTCGTAATAGGAGGTCTTATGGATCTTTACCCGAACAACAACGGTATAAAGATATTCAACCGCAGGGGCGGCCTGGTCTGGGAAAGCGACAGGTACGAAAACGACTGGGGCGGCTATGATTTGAACAACAGGCCGCTTCCTGTGGGTACATACTATTACATTCTGGACCTGGGAGAAGGCAGGAGCCCGATAAGGAGATTTGTGTTTATAACAAGGTAGAATTATTAATAGAACAATAAACAGGTGAGAAGATTATTGCACATACTTGTTTTCATTCTGGCGATAGTATCGGCAGACAGGCTTTACGCCCAGAGGGAGACCATGTATGCACACTATATGTTCAACATACTGGAGATCAACCCCGCATACGCAGGGAGCAGGAATTCCCTGTCACTGATCTCGCTTAACCGCTCCCACTGGACACTGGTTTTTGACAAGGCACCCATTACCCAGAGCCTTAACTTCCACATGCCTACTGACAGGGATAATGTGGGGGTGGGGTTCTCATTCAGGAGCGAAAGGTACGGTCCCGAGTCAACCACCTCATTTTACGGAGACTACTCTTACCGGGTAAATGTAACCCATGACACCTACCTTCGTTTCGGTCTGAAGGCCGGGGTAAGTGTATATGATGTCCCACTTACCCAGCTTATAATAGATGATCCCAGTGACCCCGCATTTGCCAGCGATATTGTCAGCCACTGGCTGCCAAATTTCGGGTTCGGTTTGTATTACACCAGCGATAATCTCTTCATGGGTTTATCCATTCCGAAGATGCTTGAGGTAAATTACTTTGACAATTCATTGACAGCAGGTGTAAGGACAATTCTGCAAAGGAGGAACTATTTCTTCACCGCGGGCTGGGTGTTTGAATTAAACCCGGATATTAAGATCATACCGACAACCTATATGCGGTATCAGCAGGATTCACCGTTTGAAGCTGATATAACCGCAAACCTGGTGCTTTTTGACAGGATGTCGGCAGGCGTGATACTGCGATTTCAGGATGCTATGGGAATGATGGTAGGCTTATGGATTACTGAAAACTGGTCCGTAAACTATTCATTCGACTGGGCCATACTGAACAGGGTTCCCAGTTTTAATTTCGGGAGCCATGAACTTGTCATAAGATATGACCTTAATCTCTTGCACTCTCACAGGGGCAGGGGCGGCCCTCCACATTTCTGACAAAACGGTATACTTAAGTTTTCTTTCTAACCACTAACGGTTTTTTCCAAAATCCGGAAATAAGCCCCTACCCCGCCATACAGCTTTATCGGCAAATTTTACCTTTTATACCCTAAATAATTTATATTCAGTTTTATTATAAAATTGATGGATAATTATTTTACAAGGCAATGGATCTCTCCAGGCAAAATATATACCGCTGAAATCACCTAACAGGCTTGATATATTGAGCCACAACTTCTTCCAAAAACAAAAAAACTTGTAACGTTTTACAATTAACCTGCGTATATATTTATCCAGTTGCAATTAAAATTTATTAACAAAATAATTGCAAGTGTCAATTTATTTTACCATTTTTGCGTTCTGGTGTCATTATTTTTTACGCTACATGTAAGGAGGGTTATTCAGTATAACTTATGGGGTTTCCTGTGTTTACTGTTAATAACCCAGGCGCTAACAGCGCCCTTTTCCCTCCGTGCCGGGACTCCTGCCCACGCGTCAGGACTTTTTTTGCCAGACGGGAGTTATTCTCATGTAATACCGGCAGAACTACCAGAACCAGAATATTTCCACCTTATTTCAGATGACTGCGATCTCAGCGTAGTGATCGAATACAGGCATATTAGCACACCTGGAATAAATGACGGCAGAATTACATTCAGAAACCCTTCAGGCGGCTCGGGAAGTTACGAGTATGCAATACGCAGAACCATAAATGGTGCAACTTTTGAAACCGGTATACCTTCGGCCGGTGATGACTACATCTATAATTTCACAGGGCTCGCACCGGGAGAATATGAGATTATAATTAGGGACCGGATAGAAAATTGTGAAACCAGTCTTGGCCCGATCCTGCTTGAAGACCCCACAGGCCTGGATGCAGCAGTTACAAGTGAAAATGTGAGCTGCCACGGGGCAGGTGACGGAACGATCACCGTAAGTAACCCATCCGGGGGGAGCGGAAACTGGGAGGTGTCAATAAACGGGACGGACTGGATTGGACTTACTGATTCACACACATTTACCGGTCTTTCACCCGGAACCTACACGGTACTCATAAGGGATACCGAAAATCCTGAACATGAGGAAGAACTTGATCAGGTGGTTCTTTCAGAACCTGAACAACTAAGCGCAACGGTTGAGAGCACAAATATCAGCTGTATTGGATCGGATGATGGCACGATTGAAATAAGCTTCCCCGAAGGAGGCACCGGAGGTTATGGATACAGCATTACTGGAGGCACATCCTGGGAAGCTGAGGGATCATTTACGGGATTGACCGAAGGGACATACGAGGTTATGATCCGAGATGCCAACCAGACAGATTGCATAGTTACACTGGAACCCGGGTTAGTGATATCTGTCACCGAGGATAATGAAGACCCGGTAGTAACATGCCCTGAGAACCAGACCTTCAATACTGATCCTGGTCAGTGCACATATACAAACACCAGTACAGACCTGGATGCAACGGCTACAGACAACTGTGAGGTTGCCACTGTTGAATATGTTCTGTCAGGTGCAACAGAAGGCAGCGGAACAACGCTTGACGGGATGGAGTTCAATACCGGGGAAACCACCGTTACCTGGACGGCCACGGATACCAGCGATAATACTGACGTATGCAGTTTTATCGTAACAGTCATTGATAACCAGGTCCCGGAAATTGATTGTACAGGAGATCAGCAGTTCTCCACAGACCCTGACCTATGCACATATACACATATTGACGATAGCCTTAACCCTTCAGCAACGGATAACTGTGAGGTTGCATCGGTTGAATATTCACTCTCGGGAGCGACAACAGGGACAGGAACTACTCTTAACGGGGCAACATTCAATATTGGTGAAACAAATGTTACCTGGACAGTCACGGATACTAGCGGCAATACTGCTAATTGCAGTTTTACGGTAAATGTTGTGGATAATCAAAATCCGGAGATTACATGCCTGGGAAACCAGACTTTTAACACCGATCCAGGCCAGTGTTCATATACTCATACCGGAACCGTTCTGGATGCAACGGCAACGGATAACTGCGGGGTGGAATCCATTGAGTACTCCCTTACGGGAGCCACTGAAGATTTCGGAACTTCTCTTAATAATGTTGTTTTCAATACAGGGGAGACGACCGTTACCTGGACTGCGGCCGATAATAGTGGCAACACTGCCACATGCAGTTTTATTGTTACAGTAGAAGATAACGAGGATCCAGATATTACCTTCTGTCCGGAAAACCAGGAATTCTTCACAGACCCTGATCAGTGCACATATACCCATAGCGGTACGGACCTGGATGCCACGGCAACAGACAACTGTGAAGTTGCCTCAGTGGAATTTGTTCTGTCAGGGGCAACAACAGGCAGCGGAACAACACTTGACGGTGTTGAGTTCAATGACGGAGAAACCACCGTTACCTGGACGGCGACTGATAGCAGCGGC
>PWNY01000081.1 GCA_003557805.1 Bacteroidales bacterium
AGGTTTTACAATGACCCTGCCGTAGCCGCCAGAATCAGGGAGATCGAAAGTCTGCTCTCGCGGCAAAAGATGACATCCTTCCAGGCCGCAGGCTTGCTGTTAGAAACCTATTTTTCAGGGCTCAGCAAGGACGACGGTGAACTAATCTGATGAAAGGTTAAACTTGTCAGGGTGCCGGGCATGCTTACCCCTGTAAAACTCCTCGATTATCCTGAAGTCTGCTTCAAAGTCACCGCTGGGGTGTATCATCATTCCGATACCACCCTCTTTCCTGCGGTAATCAAGAAAGGCAAGCAGTATAGGAACTTTTGCATGCAGTGCAATAAAATAAAACCCTCTTTTCCATTTTTTAACCCGCCGGCGCGTCCCCTCCGGTGTTATAAGCAGATGGAACTCATCGTGGGCCTCAAATTCCCGTGTTATCTTCTTGACCATGTTCTGACTGTGACCACGGTCAACCGGAATTCCTCCCATACATCTAAGTATGGCTCCAAGAGGCGGCCTGAAGGCCTCCCTCTTTATAAGTATCTTCGGCCTGAGATGGTGAAGGTAGAACCCCAGCCGGCCGATTATAAAATCCCAGTTACTGGTATGGGGGGCCATTATGATAACGGCCTTCTTTATATCAAGTGGCACCCTGGTGTAGATATTCCAGCCCATAAGCCGGAGCAGGAAACGTGCAATATTGCTCATCAATACAAATATACGGGATAATTCCAAATCCAATTGTCCTTATCCTGGCTCTATGGGACAAGTGAAGCTAACTGGTGGAATTTGAGCCAAAGTTTTATATATTTGCCTGTATCAAGCAAATATCTCTATGGAAGGCGCCTGTACACCCAAACATATCTACCGCAACCTGAAAAGAAGGGACACCTATCCTTTCTAGGCAGCCTTTTACTTAACAGAGTTACTTTCCAACAGTATTATTTTAATAATTGTAATTGTTCAATTATGGAACTACCATTTGCAGAACCATATAAAATTAAAGTTGTAGAACCCCTCAGGCGCAGCACACGCGAAGAGAGGGAGGCCTGGATCAGCGAAAGCAGCTACAACCTTTTCAAGTTAAGGAGCGAACAGGTCTTCATTGACCTGCTGACGGATTCAGGTACAAGCGCGATGAGTCATAACCAGTGGTCGGAGATGATGCTTGGAGATGAGAGTTACGCGGGATCAGCCTCATTTTTCAAACTAAAGGAAGTGATCAACAAAATGCTGGGAATGCCCCTTTTCGTGCCGACCCACCAGGGAAGGGCTGCAGAGAACCTTTTGTTTTCAGCAATGCTCAGAAAGGGAGACCTGGTCCCGGGCAATGCCCACTTCGATACCACAAAGGGGCATATTGAGTTCAGAAATGCCATAGCTGTCGACTGTACCATTGATGAGGCTTCCGATACCGGGCTCTACCACCCCTTCAAGGGAAATATCGACCTGGAGAAGCTGGAAAAGGTCTTGAGGGAAAACCCCAGGGAAAAGATACCCCTTTGCCTTATTACCATCACCTGCAACACCTCCGGGGGCCAGCCGGTTTCAATGAAGAACATAAAGGAGGTAAGCAGCCTATGCAAAAAATACGGCATACCGGTATTTTTTGACGCGGCGAGGTTTGCAGAGAACGCCTATTTCATCAAGACCAGGGAGGAGGAGTATGCCGCCAGGGATATAGATGAAATAGTGCTGGAGATGTTTTCATACGCTGACGGTGCCACCATGAGCAGTAAAAAGGATGCAATAGTTAACATTGGGGGCTTTCTGGCATGCAGGGACGAAAAATTGTTTGAAAGAATAAGTATGTACTGCATACTGTATGAAGGCTATCTTACCTATGGCGGTCTGGCAGGGCGTGATCTTGCTGCAATTGCACAGGGGCTTAAGGAGGGATGCAGCTTTGATTACCTGGAGTCAAGGGTAAAGCAGGTTGAGTACCTTGGACGGCTGCTGAAAAACTATGGTGTGCCCATACAGGAGCCAACAGGCGGACATGCGGTATTCGTGGATGCAAATAAAATGCTGCCGCATATCCCCAGGGAGGAGTTTCAGGCGCAAAGCCTTGCAGTTGAGCTCTATCTTGAAGGGGGTGTGAGGGGAGTGGAAATAGGCGCCCTGCTTGCCGACAGGGACCCCAAAACCAGGGAGAACCGCTACCCAAGGCTTGAGCTGCTGCGGCTTGCAATACCAAGAAGGGTTTATACCGTAAACCACATCGAATATGTGGCGGCTTGCCTTGGCAACATTTATGAAAGGAGGGATAGTATCCGAAGGGGGTTTAAAATAGTCAGGGAGGCACCAATTATGAGGCATTTTACGGTTGAACTGGAAAGGTGCTGAGGCCTGCATCAGGTCTTGTCCGGTAACATGAACAATACCTCCATTCTGCATGTTGACTGGAAACAGAAAATGGTAAACCATGGAGAAAACAAAAAAATCAAAACGATATGAAAGGGTATACCGGCAACTGGTAGAGCTGCTGGAAAAGCCAGGCAACAGGCTGTCAAAAATGGCTACAATAGCGGCGGTGCTCCATCACAAAATGGATCACTTTTTCTGGACCGGTTTTTATATTATTAATGAAGATACCCTTACAGCTGGTCCCTACCAGGGTCCTGTCGCTTGCCAGGCACTGGAGAAAGACCGCGGGGTATGCCAGGCAGCGGTTAACCGGGGTGAAAGTATAGTTGTACCTGACGTACACAGTTTTCCCGGTCATATTGCCTGCGACGACAGGTCAAACAGTGAAATTGTTGTACCTTTGAAAGACAAAAATGGCAATATTACTGCCGTGCTTGATGTTGACAGCAGGGATCGTGATGCTTTTGATGAAGTTGACCGGCAGTGGCTTGAAAGGGTAGTTTCATTGCTTGAAAGCTGATATATTACATGGAGGTTCTGATTCTTTTCATTATTACCCTGGGTCTGGCAATGGACTGCTTTACCATTGCAATAACCAACAGCTCCGTATCAGGGCTTGTAAAGCCTGGCATTCCCCTTAAAGTGGCCGTGGCCTTCGCCTTTGCCCACCTGGTTCTTTTGTTCCTTGGGAACTGGATAGGAGGCCTGCTGCAACCAATGTTCACTGGTGTTGAATCCTGGGTCGCATTCGTCATCCTTGTTATTATAGGACTAAAAATGATATCTGAAGTACGGAGAAGGCACCCAAAGTCAAAAGTGTTCGACATCAACGAGCCAAAGGTCATAGTTATCCTTTCCCTGGCAACGGCCATGGATGCATTCCTGGCAGGGCTTGTACTGGGGATTACCAGCCTTTCTGTATATGCAGGAGGCATTCTTCTTACTGTAACGGTATTTATACTGACACTTGCCGGCATGGCAGGAGGAGAACAACTGGGTATGACATTTGCAAAACGTACCGGGACATTTGGAGGGGCATTCCTGCTTATTGCAGCCGCGGTGTTTCTCTTCCAGTTCATACTTTAGATGAACCAGTCGTTTTTAAGCTCCTATACCACCATAAGGTTGCATCCCCTCAGGTCGCTGTGGTCAAAACGGCCGAGAACTTCAAAGACACCGTCAGGAAATAGCTTTCCCAGGTCCTGTGTTGCTATGAAGCTGCAGGAGTAGATATTTGCCAGGTCAATTACGTTTACCCCCCCGGCCAGACCATGATCGAGGATCTCAAGAGGGTCATTGCTATCCCTTATCAAAATCCTCATCCAGGGTGGGCAGCGGAACCTGCCTTCTCCCCCTGAGTATGCCTGCGACAACAGCTCTGTCATACCGTACTCAGAGTGAATGTTCTTTTGGCCAAAGGCTTTACCAAGTATAGCATGCAGTTCCTCCCTGACCATTTCCCTGCGCCTTCCCTTCATGCCGCCTGTTTCCATAATTATACCATTGCTAAGTTTCATTGGAAACAATGCAGCAAGGTCAAGGAGTGCAAAGCTCACCCCCAGCAAAATGAATGCCTGGCCCTCTCTTTCCAGTTCGCGCACCCTCTCGGCAAGAGTGCCCAGGTCATCAAGATAAAAGCCACTTGCCGGGTGTCCGCTTTGCTCAATAAGCTTTGCTGCCATATATACAAGAGAAGAGTCATCCCTTTCCAGGTAAGAGGGCAGCAGTGCCAAAATGCAATAAGAGGACGGCTCCCCGTAAAAAATCCGGAAGCATTCAGTAAAACTTTTCTCATAAACAGATGTATCCGCAATATAATGCCTGGATCTGTTATCACCCCCTGTTCCAGAACTCAGGAAGACTTTTTCCTCACTGTGACTGAAGGAAACCACCCTGCTGCTTTTAAATAGTTCGATCGGCAGAAAGGGTATTTCCCGGAGTTCATTAACACTATCAGGACTTTTCCCCAGCCCGTCGCAAAAACTCCTGTAAACCCGGTTGTGTTCATACTGAAACTTAAAAACTTCAAGTGTGAACTCGCAAAAGTGCGCGTCACCCGCTTTAAGGCCAAATATCCTCTCTTTAAGATAAGTAGCTTTTGACATTTTTTCCTGTTTATTACCACAAAGTTACCTGTTTAGTGAATTGATCGGCAACCAGATGTACCTTTGTTTGAAAAAGTACAATAAATGAATTATATTCGGAACTAATTGCATAACACAGTTTACCCATGGAAAATAAAACATTTGGATTCATTGGAGCAGGAAGAGTCACCAGGATATTCCTCAATGCGTTTGCCAACAAAGGGTTCAGGCCAAAAAGCATAATGGTTTATGATACCAGTGATGAGGTCATTAAAAATCTAACTTTGCAGTTCTCCGGTATTAAAGTCGCGCATTCTGCAAAAGAAGCAGCAGGGCAGGATATAGTTTTTATCGCCCTGCACCCTCCCGCAATAAAAGACACCCTTGAACAGGTCAAGGGTTTTGTCAAAGAGGGCAGTATTTGGGTTTCACTGGCACCGAAAATCACCATTGAACAACTAACAGGCAATCTTGAGATAAGGAATGTTGTAAGATTGATCCCCAATGCCACTTCATATAATAATGAGGGCTACAATCCTGTGAGCTTCGCGCCCGGATTTGAGCAACCCAGGGGTCAAATTATGGAGGTACTTAATAAACTGGGTTATACTTTTGAGGTTGAGGAGAATAAGCTTGAAGCCTACGCCATTATATCAGCAATGCTGCCTACCTATTTCTGGTTCCAGTGGAAAACCCTCAAGGACATAGGGGAAAAAATGGGACTCGAAAAGGGGGAATCAGCAGAAGCAATATACCACACGGTGATTGCCTCTCTAAATATACTTTTTAAGTCGGGATCGGATCCCGATATAATCACTGACCTAATACCGGTCAAACCCATTGGTGAAAGTGAAGAAAGCATAAAGAACATTTATTACGGCAAACTTCTTGCACTGTTTGAAAAGATACGGCCGGCATAAATACTGTATATTTGCATTGCCGGAACATTCAAAACAAAAACGGTGAACCATTCAGGTTTCATTTACCTGCGGCCCCTTCACCAAACAGAATAATTCCGGCCTAAAGAAAGTATAATAATGAACAAGAACCTGGATCCATCTTCAGAGAAGCTGACAAGGGAGGAAAGGATAATAGAACAGACTCTCAGGCCGGGAAACTTTTCAAACTTTACCGGTCAGTTCAAGGTGGTAGAGAACCTGAAGGTGTTTGTGGGGGCCGCCTCCAAGCGCAATGAAGCCCTGGACCACGTTTTGCTTCACGGCCCGCCTGGTCTTGGCAAGACCACCCTGGCGCACATCATTGCCAATGAAATGGGGGTCGGTATAAAGGTAACATCCGGTCCTGTACTGGATAAACCGGGAGACCTTGCAGGTTTGCTTACCAACCTTGAGGAAAGGGATGTGCTCTTTATTGATGAGATACACCGTCTCAGCCCGGTTGTTGAGGAGTATCTCTATTCAGCCATGGAGGATTTTAGGATTGATATTATGATAGAGACCGGCCCTAATGCCCGCAGCGTTCAGCTTAACCTGAACCCCTTCACCCTTATAGGTGCAACAACACGCTCAGGCCTGCTTACTTCCCCGCTGAGGGCACGATTTGGAATAAACGCAAGGCTTAACTACTATGATGCCAAATTGCTTCTGAATATTATCAAAAGGTCGGCAGGTATACTTAATGTAAGCATCTCAGAAGACGCTGCTTCTGAAATTGCCCGCAGGAGCCGTGGAACACCCCGTATTGCCAATGCCCTTCTGAGAAGGGTGCGGGATTTTGCACAGATAAAGGGTGATGGCAATATAGACATTGATATTGCATTGTACGGTTTATCTGCACTAAATGTCGACAACTACGGCCTAGATGAAATGGACAATAAAATCCTGCTGACCATCATAGACAAGTTCAGGGGAGGGCCTGTCGGACTTACCAATATTGCCACATCGGTGGGCGAAGATGCAGGGACCATTGAGGAGGTGTACGAACCATACCTGATACAGGAGGGCTACATAATGCGCACTCCCAGGGGGAGGGAGGCAACAGAGATCGCCTACAGGCACCTCGGCCGGTTGAAAACACCCGGGCAGAACACCCTTTTTGACAGTGATGGCGGAAGGGAACAATAATTAACCGTGGACCATTATCAAAGCATTACATCCTCGATAAAAGCCAAGGCAGCAGAGCTTGGCTTCGACGCATGCGGTATTGCGCATGTTGCACCGCTGCATCCTGAAGGCAGGATACTTGATGAGTGGACAGCCAGGGGGTATCAGGGCAAGATGTCCTATATGGAAAGGAACCGGGAGAAAAGGCTTGACCCACGTTTGCTTGTCGAAGGAGCAAAATCGGTTATTGTGGTGGCCCAGAACTACTACCCTGAACAGGGTCAGCCTGAAAGGACAAGGCTCAGGATCTCCAGGTATGCATTCGGTATGGATTACCACTATATTGTAAAGGAAAAGCTAAGGAGGCTGGCTGGTCACCTGGGAAGTACAGCAGGTTCTAACAACTGGAGGGCTTTTACAGATTCTGCTCCTGTTTTGGAGCGTACCTGGGCGCAAAAGGCAGGTGTAGGGGCATTTGGGAAGAATGGATGTACGATAATACCGGGAAGGGGCAGCTTTTTCTTTTTGGGTGAGTTAATTACCAGCATTGAACTTGATCCAGATCCTGCCATGGAAAAGGATATGTGCGGCAGCTGCACCAGGTGCATCGATGCTTGTCCCACCGGTGCAATAAAGGCACCGGG